>JAFPCL010000088.1 GCA_017390225.1 Clostridia bacterium | reverse complement strand
GCACTACTTCTTTTTTCGGTATTTACTTGGTGTCATACCGACGGTTTCCGTGAAATTTCGGTTGAAGCTTCTAAGAGAACCAAAGCCGCAGTCGAGTGCGCATTGCAAAATGGAATGGTTTGTATTGTTCAATAAATAGCAGGCATGGCTGATGCGGTATTGGTTGACATAGGCATTAAAGGAGATGCCTGTGGTTTTTTTGAAGCAGCGGGACAGATAGGAATAGCTGTAACCGATTTTGTGGGACAGCTTGGAAAGATCGCAATCGGCGGTGAAGCTTTCTTCCACAAAGGTGAAAATTTGGTGCAGAAGGTTATCGGAAGCCTTGACTCGTTGGCTGTAGGTACTATTCTTTTCAAAAGCCGCACACAGGCAGTATAAAAGCCCTTTCTTTTCGATGGTTGATGCATCGGGGGAAAGCTTGTCTATAGCGTTGATGAAGGCGGGCTCGACGGGAAAGATATTGCTTTGGGGAACTTTTTCGCTGATTTTGGTGTAATAGGCATGGACAAGCTTGGGGGAGAAAATACAGAGCATGTGGCGGCTTTTTTTGCTTTGTAAGCCATGGAGCTGATCGGGGAAAATAAGCACGCAATCGCCTTGCTTGAGAGCATATACCGTGTTGTCAACGGTGACGGTCATTTCTCCCGAAAGCACGGTGATAAATTCAAAAGAGTGGTGAAGGTGCACGGGAAAACTGAAGTTTTCGCCGTATTCCTTGCAGAAGTATTCGGATGTGCCGAAATGCGTGTGCTGATAAAGCATAAAAACACCTCAAAAGGACAAATTCTGTCTATATATTATATGATATTTGGCAAGAAGTGTCAAGTGGCGTGCGATATACTTTTCTTATAAAGTGTAAGGAGGATGCATATGAACTGTTATATCGGTGCGGATTTGGGCACATCGGCACTCAAGCTTTTGCTTTTGGACGAAATGGGAACGGTTTTAAAATCTGTTTCCAAAACATATGATGTCTATTATCCCAACCCCGGATGGAGCGAGCAAGCGCCCGAGGATTGGTGGGATGCTTTTGTTTGCGGGATTCATGAGCTTGTTTCGGAGACGGATACAAAGGCAATTCGAGGTATCGGCGTGGCAGGACAGATGCATGGACTTGTGATTCTGGATAAAAACGATGCCGTGATTCGTCCTGCCATTTTATGGAATGACGGAAGAACGGCGGAAGAAACGGCTTATTTGAATGAAGTGATCGGCAAGGAAAAAATCTCGGAATACACAGCGAATATTGCTTTTGCAGGATTTACTGCACCAAAACTTTTATGGCTGAAAAACCATGAAAGAGAAAACTTTGATAAAATTGAGAAAATCATGCTTCCGAAAGATTATATCAATTATCGGTTAACAGGCGTACACGGAACGGATTATTCGGACGCTTCGGGATTTCTTCTTCTGGATGTGAAAAATAAATGCTGGTCGGAAGAAATGCTTGCAATTTGTGGCGTTCAGAAAACACAGATGCCAAAGCTATTTGAAAGCTATGAGCCTATCGGCACACTGGTGTCGGAGGTTGCAGAACTACTGGATTTAAGTGAAGACATGACCGTGGTCGCAGGCTGTGGAGACAATGCCGGTGCGGCAATCGGGACGGGAACAATCGGTGAAGGAAAATGCAATATTTCTTTGGGCACATCGGGCACCATATTTATTTCTTCAGACAAATTCTCCGTTGACAAAAATAATGCACTGCATTCTTTCTGTCATGCGGACGGAGGTTATCATCTGATGGGGTGTATGTTATCTGCGGCTTCCTGCAACAAATGGTTTTGTGAAGAAATATTAAATACGAAAGATTATGCTGCAGAGCAAAAAAATATTACGGAAGAAAGGCTCGGCAATAATCATGTGTTTTTCTTACCCTATTTAATGGGTGAGAGAAGCCCAATCAATGATACAGATGCCAGAGGTATGTTTATCGGCATGCGGCCGGATACCACACGGGCAGATATGGTACAAGCGGTTTTAGAAGGCGTTGCATTTGCTGTGCGAGACAGCTTTGAAATCGCAAAGAAGCTTGGAATTAATATTAAAAAGAGTACTATCTGTGGTGGGGGTGCGAAATC
>JAFPCL010000087.1 GCA_017390225.1 Clostridia bacterium | reverse complement strand
GCTCTTTGGGTTGTTCTTTTCACTTTCTGGCGCGAGGACATTTCCCATTGGTCCGCTTTCCTTTGCACATGGTTTTCCTGTACCGGTTATGCCTTTTTATCCGCCGGGAGAAAATCCAAGCTGGCGGTTCTGTTCGGTTCTGTTTTCGGCATTGCTTTCACCGTGCTCGGCCATGCCGCATCATATTTTGTCAAGCTTTTCAACCACATCTACGGTGCGCCGACGGATGTATCATCTTTCTTCTCGAACGCAACCGCACTGCTTCACGACTACAAATCTCTTCTTCTCACCCGCAGTTATTATGCACGGTTCTCCCAGCAGATGTCTGTTGCCCTTGTCATGGCAATCATCGGCATCGTCATGTACTGTTATTTTACCTTCTGGTCTAAAAAAGCGAAGCAGGAAACAGACGGCACCAAAACCTCGATTTTAACCGAGTTTTGGAGTGATGCACCCAAAAAACAAGAAGATATTCCCGCCAGCCCCGATTGGATTTGGAAAAAGAACGGTAGTGGTCAAGCGGAAAAGAAAGCACCGGACACCTTGGTACAAAACGACATCTCCTCTTCTCTTTTGGGTGACGGTGATGATTCCGACGATACGCCGACCAGCTTCACCCCCAAAAACAACAACCGATAAAAAGAAAGAAGGTCACCATGAGCGATTTTGTTTGTAGCACCACCGTTGGCGAAATGATTGATGCCTTCGGTCTGCAGGTTTTATGTATCCCCGAAAACGGTCGGGATATTTTAATTCACACATCTGACCTAAACCGTCCCGGCATGCAATTTGTTTCCGATTATTATGAGCATTTCGATGCCAAGCGCATCCAGGTCATCGGCCGTCAGGAAGTCAGCTATTTACACACGGCTTCCGATGAACGGATCCGAACCATTGCCGATCTTTTGTTTGCCCAAGAAATCCCGGCAATGATTGTTAGCCGAAACTTAGAAATTCCCGAAACTTTTATTGAGCATGCGCGCAACAGCGGCATCCCTCTTCTGCGTTCCGAAAAATCCACCTCCGATTTGATTGGCGAGCTGATGCCATGGCTTCGTCTGGCACTTGCCCCGCAAATCACACGGCACGGTGTTCTGGTAGAAGTCTACGGTGAAGGGATTCTGATATTGGGTGAAAGCGGTATCGGCAAAAGCGAAACTGCCATCGAGCTTTTAAAGCGCGGTCATCGCTTGGTTGCCGATGATGCCGTAGAAATCAAAAAGGTTTCCGCCATTTCTTTGGTGGGCAGTGCGCCGGATATCATCCGCCACTTTGTAGAGCTCCGCGGCATCGGCATTGTCGATGTGCAGCACATTTTCGGTATGGGTGCCGTTAAAGACACGGAAAAAATCGATTTGATTATCCACGTGGAAAGCTGGACAGCCGAAACGGAATATGACCGTTTGGGCGATGCCAATGAAACCACAGAGATTTTGGGCATTAAGATTCCGTCCATCCGTGTTCCCGTCCGCCCCGGCAGAAATTTAGCGGTCATCGTCGAGGTTGCCGCCATGAATCACCGTCAGCGCAAAATGGGCTATAATGCCATGGACGAATTAAATGAAAGATTAAACAAAAGCATGAATTTATAGAAAAGAGGGTTTTTACTATGTACTACATTGGAATTGACATCGGTGGCACCAATATCAAAGCAGGCATCGTTACCGAAGATGCAAAGGTGCTCATTAAAGATAAAATCCGCACCGGTGCTGAACGTGACTACACGGAAATCGTTGCGGATATGGCAGAGCTTTGCAACCGTTTGGTTGAACAAAGCAATCTGTCTTGGGATGATATCGACAGTGTCGGCATCGGTTCTCCCGGCATCGTAGACGGCAAAAACGGCGTGATTGTTTTCGCCGGCAATTTAAGTTTTCGCAATGCTCCCATCGGTGCAGAGCTGAAAAAGCACATCAACAAGCCTGTCTACATGGGCAATGATGCCAACTGCGCCGCTGTCGGTGAATATATTGCCGCAGGCAAAAAAGATATGGAGTGTTATGTGTTTGTCACATTAGGTACAGGTGTTGGCGGTGGCGCCGTTATTAACGGCAAGCTGTTTGCCGGATTCAACAACGTCGGCATGGAAGTCGGACATATTGCCATGCATCCCGGCGGTTCCAGAGTCTGCACTTGCGGCAGACGCGGTTGCTGGGAAACCTATGCTTCCGTTACCGCTCTTGTTGCCGCAACCAAAAAATCCATTGCCGCTCATCCCGACGGTATGATGGCAAAGCTCGCCGAAGAAAACGGAAAAGTTGACGGCAGAATTGCATTTAATGCCGCCCGTGCCGGCGATGAAGAAGGTATGGCCGTTGTGAACACCTGGATTGAAAATGTTGCCGGCGGTATCGTCGACCTTGTTAACCTTTTAGCCCCCGAACAACTCTCTATCGGCGGTGCAATCTCCAATGAAGGCGATTTCCTGTTAGAGCCGATTCGCAAAATCGTCAAGCGCGACCAGTTCGCCCGCAACGTCCCCGAAACGGAAGTTGTTATTGCATCACTCGGCAACGACGCAGGCCTCATTGGTGCCGCACTTTTGGGCAAAGCACAATAAGTTATACTACAAAAAATGGGGATGTTTAAAAAGGCACAGACCGTTTCATGGCAAAAAACAAAGCATATACAATCTTTATAAATAATATTCTAATCTTAAAAACTTTGTAATTTGTAGGAATTCGCCCAGATTGGCGAATTCCTCTTTATTTAATGCCATGAAACTATGGAGCGAACGAACGCCCAGGCGTACCTTTGTACGCCTTCGGGATGACATTATCAAGGCTACGCCTTGATAATGTATTCAGTTCGTCCATTCTGCACTCTTTTT
>JAFPCL010000006.1 GCA_017390225.1 Clostridia bacterium | reverse complement strand
TTTTTTTATTCACAATTTATTTTCAAAATATAGACTTGACAAATTTAAAATTTGTGGTATACTAAAGTCAAAGAAGGTCAAAGTCAAAGTCGAAAGGAAGAAGAAAATGGAAATCAGTAATTCTATATATGAATTTATTTTAGAGCTTCTCAATGAAACCGGTGGTGTTGCGGAAATCGGCCGTAATGATTTGGCAGGTCAGTTTTCATGCGTTCCCTCTCAAATCAACTATGTTTTGTCCACACGATTTACGCCCGAGCGCGGATTTTTGGTCGAAAGTCGCCGTGGCGGTGGTGGCTTTATCCGTATAACCAAAGTCGCCGTAGATGCGCCCTCTTCCCTTTTGCCCGTCATTAACTGCATCGGCGACAGCATCACGGTGCAGACGGCTTTGTATTTCATCGGTAATTTGACAATGCAAAAGCTGATTACCGAAAGAGAAGCCGCACTCCTCAAAGCCGCCGTCACAGATAACACCATCGCTATCGCCGGCATCGAAAAAAACAGACTTCGGGCTTCCCTTTTCAAAAATATGCTCATCTCCCTCCACACCGTTAAACATTAAGATGATGCATAAAACAGAAAAAACCATCATATACTGTTATTTATAAGAAAGGATGATTGCATATGTTATGTCAAAAATGCCATAAAGAATCGGCAACTTTTCATTATCGGGAAACGATCAATGGTGAATCACAAAGCTGGCATCTTTGCCCATCCTGTGCCAAAGAGCAGGAAAGCTTTTTTTTGGAAAGAAGAAAAGCCGCCATTTGTTCCCTGCATCATTTTTTCCCGGAAGCATCTTCAAAACCGCCTGTGTGCGTCAAAGAAATGCCGAAAAAAAGCCCCCTGCAAACCAAAGAAAAGCCTTCCACGATACCGCTCGAAGAAATGTCTTCGGATGAATTGCAGGCGCATATGAAAACGTGCATCCGTGAAGAAGACTACGAAAAAGCGGCAAAAATCCGAGATATCTTAAAAGCAAGAGCCTAAAAGAAAGGAGTTTTCATTATGAAAGATATGTTTACGCAAAGAGCAAGAGAAGCCTTAGAAGCGGCAGAAAAAACGGCACAGCAAGAACGGCACGATCATATCGGCACAGAGCACCTGCTTTATGGCTGTTTGGTTGCAGGTGGCGAGCCTGCCGAAACACTTTCCTCCCTGGGCGTAACGGCAGAGCAAATACACAGCATGATTTCAGGGCTTCCCCGTAATGCGTATTTTGGAAATATAACCCTCACCCCTCGTGCCAAACGTGCATTGGAAGAAGCCACACGTCTTGTGATGCGACTGAATATCCCCTATATCGATACCCTTCACATTCTGATTACCGTATTGGCAGACCGCTACTCCACCGGGGCTCGTCTTGCCCGCACCCTCACGCAAAGTGACGAACCCATCGAAGCATTGAAGCAGATGCTTCGCTCCCCCGGGCAAAGCAGACCGCAAGATTCCGAAAAAAAATCCGAAGACACAAAAACGCCGACCTTGGATCAATACGGAAAGGATTTAACCGCCAAAGCCATGGATTTTGACCCTGTCATCGGCAGAGAAGATGAAATCGAAAGAGTGATTCAGATTCTGTGCCGCAGAACCAAAAACAATCCCTGTTTGATTGGTGAGCCGGGTGTCGGAAAAACAGCGATTGCCGAGGGCTTGGCACGCCGAATCGCCGAAGGCAACGTCCCTGAACTGCTGATAGGAAAACGCCTGTTTTCTTTGGATTTGTCCTCTATGGTTGCAGGCACAAAATACAGAGGCGAATTTGAAGAACGCATCAAAAAAACAATCGATGAAGTTGTCTCTTCCAAAAACGTCATTTTATTTTTAGACGAACTGCATACCATTATTGGTGCAGGCGCCGCCGACGGTGCTATCGATGCTTCCAATATTTTAAAGCCCTCTTTGGCTCGTGGTGAATTACAGCTGATTGGTGCCACAACCATCAACGAATATCGAAAATATATTGAAAAAGATGCCGCCTTGGAGCGCCGTTTCCAGCCGGTTCATGTGGACGAGCCCTCCGTCGAAGATACCATACTTATATTAAAAGGGCTTCGCGATAAATACGAAGCACATCACGGGGTGGTCATTACAGACGAAGCTATTTCAGCGGCGGCAACCCTTTCCGCCCGCTATATCAGCGACCGTTTTTTGCCGGATAAAGCCATTGACCTCATCGATGAAGCCTCCGCTTCGGCAAAGCTTGCCTCTTATACGCCCCCTGCCGCCTTGAAAAAAATCGAAGAAGAGCTCAAAC
>JAFPCL010000086.1 GCA_017390225.1 Clostridia bacterium | reverse complement strand
GACGGACAGGATCCGCAGCAGCTCCAGGGAAACGTCCTTGGCGGTGACGTAAGGGTTCAGCTTGCCGGTCAGATTTACCTTGAACATCTTGGGCATGGTGATGTAGTAGGCACCGCCGCCCATGGCAACGGCAACGTCGAGGCCGCCGGCACCGATGGCAATCATGCCCAAGCCGCCGCCGGTGGGCGTGTGGCTGTCAGAACCAATCAGGGTCTTGCCGGGCTTACCGAACCGCTCCAGATGCACCTGATGGCAGATGCCGTTACCGGGGCGAGAATAATATACGCCGAATTTCTTTGCCGCAGAACCGATAAAACGATGGTCGTCGGCATTTTCAAAGCCGGACTGCAATGTATTGTGATCGATATAAGCAACGGAACGCTCCGTGCGCACACGGGGAATGCCCATGGCTTCAAATTCCAGATACGCCATAGTGCCCGTGGCGTCCTGCGTTAAAGTCTGATCCATGCGAATACCAATCTCTGTGCCGGGCACAAGCTCCCCTTCTAAAAGATGGCTTTGCAAAATCTTATATGTCAATGTCTGTTTCATAAAGATACCCCTCCTAAAAAAGATAGATAATATTATACTCTATTTATGTATAAAAGTCAATAAAAAAACCTTGAACAAATCAAAAAACCTTGAACAAATCAAAAAACTTGCGTTTGTTCAAGGTTATATTTAATCATTATCCACATCTGTAAGCTTACTGACCGGAACACCCAAAGCCCGACTGATTTTAAAAAGAGATTTTAAAGACGGTACATAAGGAGCACTCGGCCCTTCCAGTTGTGAGATAAAGTTGAGCGACATACCGCTGTACTCACTCAATTGTTCTTGTGTCATATTTGCCAATCTTCTGTAATATCCCACTTTTAATCCGACTTTTATAACAAACATCTGATATTCTTTTTCATTATAACCGTCCATGCCAACACCTTTTTTACTTTATTCTGTGTCATTTATTATAAACTATTTACAAATCAATGTTTATTTCTTATAATGAAATAAAACTTCCGTATCTCGGTAGTTTATATGAAACAGAAAGGTGAAATGTATATGAATAATAAAAACAGAAGATGTTGTTTTTCGGGGCACAATCAACATTACAACGACATGTCAACGACAATGCTTGAAGCCGCCATAGAGAATTTAATTCTTTATCACAATGTTAATGAATTTTGGGTGGGACATTACGGAGCTTTTGATGCTATAGCTGCAAAAGCTGTTCGAAATGTAAAACAAAAGCACCCCAAAGTCGAACTGGATCTTATTCTTCCGTACCTAACAAAAGAAATTAATGATAACAAAGATTTTTACTATGAAAATTATGATCATATTTTGATTTCCAACATTTCTTTTTCCACACCAAAATCACTGTATATCATCAAAACAAATGAATATATTGTTGATCATTCCGGCTTTTTAATCTGTCATATTGATCATACTTGGGGCGGTGCCTTTAAAACGTATCAGTATGCCAAAAGAAAAAAATTAGAAATCTTAAACATTGCAGACCTGTCAAACAACGGACGTGTTTAGCATCTCGCATTATATAAGTGAATACGGCAACCGCTTTTTAAACTAAAATTGCTTATCGGCACTACATTTCTATACGAATTTATAAGAAAACCCGCGACATAATTTTTTTCTTGCAAAATTTGTTTTTTTATGCTATGATATTAAATGTATATTTATGAAAGTGAGGATAAGCCATTGGAAAATCCCCCGGTACAACAAATTATTACCGACACCTTAGAGCAAAACTATATGCCCTATGCCATGAGTGTCATCATTTCCCGTGCCTTGCCGGAAATCGACGGGCTCAAGCCCTCTCACCGTAAGCTTTTATACACCATGTACAACATGGGACTTTTAAATTCCAATAAGCCCCGTGTGAAATCTGCCAACGTGGTCGGGCAAACCATGTTTTTAAACCCCCACGGTGATATGGCAATCTATGAAACTATGGTGCGTCTTACCCGTGATAATGCCGCCCTTTTGGTGCCCTTTGTCGATTCCAAGGGGAACTTCGGCAAGCAGTACAGCCGCGACATGGCTTTTGCCGCTCCCCGTTACACGGAAGTGAAGCTGGAGCAGGTCTGCGAAGAGCTTTTTTCCGAAATTGACAAAGATACCGTTGATTTTGTTGATAACTACGACGGTACCATGAAAGAGCCGGTTTTGCTTCCGGTGCGTTTTCCGTCGATTTTAGCCAATGTCACCACCGGCATTGCCGTCGGTATGGCAAGCAGTATTTGTTCCTTTAATTTAAAGGAGCTGTGTGAAGCCACGATTGCGCTTCTCAAAGATTCCCACGCCGATGTGATGGAATCCATGCCTGCCCCCGATTTTCCCGGCGGCGGATATCTTCTATATAATGAAGAAGAAATGAAGCGGATTTACGAAACCGGCAGAGGCAGCTTTAAAATGCGGTCGAAATACACCTACAATAAAGCCGCCAACTGCATCGAAATCACGGAGATTCCCTACACCGCTTCCATTGAAGTGATTGTTGAAAAGATTATCGACCTGATTAAGCAAGGCAAAATTAAAGAAATCACCGACATCCGCGATGAAACCGATATCAAGGGTCTGAAAATTACCATTGATTTGCGCCGCGGTACCGATCCCGATAAGCTGATGCTTCGCCTTTTCAAGCAAACGGCACTGGAAGACAGCTTCCCCTGCAATTTCAACGTCTTGATTAACGGTCAGCCCCGTGTCATGGGCGTGCGTGAAATTTTAAACGAGTGGAAGGACTTCCGTCTGGAATGTGTGCGCCGCCGTCTCACCTATGAAATCGACAAAAAGCAAAAGCAGCTCCATCTTCTGTACGGTCTGCGCGAAATCCTTCTGGATATCGATAAAGCCATTAAAATCATCCGCAACACCGAAGAGGATGCTCTCGTTATCCCGAACCTGATGGACGGCTTCGGCATCGATAAAATCCAAGCGGAATACGTTGCGGAAATCAAACTGCGCAACATCAACAAGCAGTATATCTTAAAGCGATTGGAAGATATTGAAGCTTTGGAAAAAGACATTGCCGAGCTTTCCGATGTTTTAAAGAGCGACAGCAAAATGCGGAAGGTCATTATCCATGATCTTCAAGATATCATCAAAAAATACGGTCAACCCCGTTGCACGGAAATCGTAAAATCCGAAGAAATTCAAGTGTTCAACGAAGAAAGCCATATTGAAGACTACAATGTGAAGCTGTTCCTCACGGAGCAAGGGTATTTCAAGAAAATCACCCTGACCTCCCTTCGTTCCTCCGGCGAGCACAAGCTCAAAGACGGTGACAAAATTTTTGTATCTCAAGAAGCCACCAACAAATCGGAAATTCTGTTCTTCTCGGACAAGCACAATTGTTACAAGATGAAAGCATACGATTTGCCCGACGGCAAAGCCAGCGCCTTCGGTGAATATCTGCCCAACGTGCTGGAAATGGAGCCGGAAGAAAAAATCATCTACATGGTTGCCACCACCGATTTTTCGGGCTTTATGCTATTTGCCTTCCAAGGCGGCAAGCTTGCCAAGATCCCGCTGTCTGCCTACGAAACAAAAACCAACCGAAAGAAGCTCATCAACGCCTATTCGGATTTCTCGCCGCTTGCCGCCATGCTGTTCCTGTCGGAAGACACCATGCTGTGCGTGAGAAGCTCCAACCTCAAAGCACTGGTTTTCTCTTCGGAAGCCGTTGCCGTGAAAACCACCAAGAGCAGTCGCGGT
Organism: Clostridia bacterium; assembly: GCA_017390225.1. Classification (GTDB taxonomy): domain Bacteria; phylum Bacillota; class Clostridia; order CAKSNL01; family HGM11501; genus RGIG1017. The sequence goes on along the minus strand of JAFPCL010000086.1, from coordinate 1,367 downwards.
GTGCAAGTTCTCACCCTTCGCCGCAACACCACGCTCACAGAGCTGATGCTTGCAGAAAACTCGGGGCTTTTAGATCCGCTGAAATACCAGAGCAAAAACATCCCTGCGGCAGGATTCTTCTTAAAGGAAGAAGACCGTGCCCAAAAGCAAATCAAATTATTTGAAAACGAAGGAGAAGAGTAACATGAAGAAAAAAGCAGAAGGATTTATGAAAGATTTCAAAGCCTTTGCCTTTAAGGGCAATGTGCTGGACATGGCTGTCGGTGTCGTTGTCGGTACCGGATTTACCGCCATTGTCAATTCCCTGGTCAAAGATATCATCACGCCGCTCATCGGTCTGTTCGGCAACACGGATTTCACCAACTTCTTTGTTGTTTTAAAGCCCAATGAAGCCTATGAGGCCCTCTCTGCCGCCGATCAACAGATTCTTGCCAAGGTGCAGGAAACCGGCGTTCATGTGCTGACCTACGGCACGTTTATCACCGCCGTTATTCAGTTTTTCCTGATTGCACTCACACTCTTTATTGTTATCCGTTCCATCAAAAAAGCCGAAAAGAGATTCGAAAAGCCGCAGGAGCCTGCACCCGCAACCACCAAAGAGTGCCCCTTCTGCAAGAGCACCATTCATATTGAAGCCACTCGTTGCCCCCACTGCACATCTGCTTTGGAATAATTTCCATAGCCGTATTGTGCAAATCCCAAAGAGAAACAAGCTTTTTTGCACTATTTTCCACAAATATAAAAAAATAAAAAAAAACACTTGCTTTTTATAAAAAAGTGTGTTACAATCCTTTTTGCGCTTAAAAGTGTAAATTTTCGAAACGGAGGTGGAAGTTTTGCCGAATATTAAATCTGCGAAAAAGAGAGTTTTGGTTGCTAAGAAGAAGACTCTGCGTAACCAAATGGCTAAATCTCTTGTCAGAACCGCTATTCGTCGTTTTGAAGAAGCTGTTCAGGCAGGCGACAAGGCTCTTGCTGCTGAAAAGTTTTCTTATGCAACAAAGAAGCTGGATCAGATTGTTGCCAAGGGTATCATGAAGAAGAATACCGTTGCAAGAAAGAAATCTCAGCTTGCCAAGAAACTGAATGCCATGGGCTAATAACAGGTCCGTTCCCTGTTTTCCAGGCAAAGGCGGCAAGCCTTCCCCACATGACCGTTCTTAAACGTGTTATATCGGAGTTGTGTATTTTTTTACACAACTCCTTTTTTTGTGCCTGAAATCCGTATACTATAGCCGAAGGGAATTGAACCCCATGTGGGGTTCAACTCTCTTCGGCTATAATCGAAATAACGGCGTTCTCCTTTGTATCCTCTTTTTTCGGTTGACAAATTGCTTTTATTTTGCTATAATTTATTCTGGATTTTT
>JAFPCL010000085.1 GCA_017390225.1 Clostridia bacterium | reverse complement strand
TCCGGCGTCGCCGTGAGAAAAATTTTCAGCTCCGCATCGGGAAGCACCGTAGTGCCGATATCTCTGCCGTCCATAATACAGCTTGATTTTTCGCTCATCTTTTTTTCTAAAACCAGCACCTTTTCTCGCACCTTTGGAATGGCGCTGACATCAGATGCCGCCATGGAAGCATCGGGCGTGCGGATTTCTTCCGACACATCTTCCTTGCCAAGATAAACCTTTGTGCCGTTTTCTCCCGGAATCAATTCCACTTCCACCTCGGGCAAAAGTGCAATTACCTTTTCCGGTTCATTTTTAATATCTACGTGATGGCGAAGCATAAAAATTCCTACTGCACGAAACATCGCACCGGTGTCGATATACACAAGCCCAAGCTTCTGTGCGATATAACGAGAAATGGTACTTTTGCCTGCCCCCGAAGGGCCATCAATGGCAACACGAATCATAAAAATCTTCCTTTCTTATATAGCTCTGTGTCCCATGGACACCGCAATTTCGTTCAAGTGCAAAAGACCGATGCCGAAGAAGAGTGCAACGACCACGTGTTCGCCGAACCGTGCAATACCGATTTTGCCGCCCACGTTGCATCCGATTGCCTTGGTCACCATGCCGCCGAGTGCTTCTCTTGTTGCCCCGGCGATAGCGCCTTCTTCCATATGGGTATCGCCAATCACGCCCTCTCGCTTGGCACTGACGACCGCTCTTTCCACAATTTTATTGACGGAAGAAATAAATTCGCCGCCAAAATCTACGGCACAGCATTTCACCCCTTGATTGGTGTATGCCGCTTTGACTTCCGTTTCCTCTTCTCTTGTTGACGTGATGGCAATTTTCAGTGCAATTGCCGCAACTTCTTTACTTCCCAGCTCTTTCATTCTTCATACCCCTCTTCTGCCATTGCCCGTGCCGCAGAAGCTGCGGTAGAAAAGGCAATCTGCAAATTAAATCCGCCCGTGTAGGCATCCGCATCAATCACTTCTCCGGCAAAATAAAGCCCACGAACGATCTTTGATTCCATGGTCTTGGGCTGAATTTCCTTGACGGATACACCACCGGCTGTGATGATAGCTTCGTCAATGGGACGAAAACCGTCGATTTTAATCTCCAAGGCTTTCAAAACATTTCGGAGTGCCTCTCTTTGCCCCTTGGTCACATCGCAGGCACGCATGGTTTCCAAAAGCCCTGCTTTTTCAAGAATCGGCTCTGCCATGGCTTGCGGCAAAAGGGTTTTCATCACGGCTTTAAGTTGCCGCTTTGGACTCTCCGATAACTCTCGCATCAGCCGTGCATCCAGCTTTTCATCCGAAAGGGCAGGCTTTAAATCCAATACAACCGTGCATTTTGCCCCCTTTGTGAGGTGCGCGGAAGCCGATAAAATCAACGGCCCCGATAAACCAAAATGTGTAAATAACAGCTCGCCGAAATCCTCGTATATTTTCTTTCCGTTCTGATATAAAGTCAAACCTACATTTCGAAGGCTGATCCCGGATAGAGAATGTACCCAGCTTTCCGAAGAAACCAGCGGCACCAACGACGGGCGAAGCGGCACGATTGTGTGCCCCAAGGCTTCTGCCATTTTGTAGCCGTCACCGCTCGAGCCCGTTAAAGGATAGCTTGCGCCACCGGTAGATAAAAGCACACATTCGGCTTTTACTACCCGATTATCTTTTAAACGAACACCGATGCATTTGCCGTCTTGCGTGAGAATTCCCTCTGCTTCACCATGTATAATTTTTGCTTGCTCCGCACCACGAATCAAAGCCTGTGTGATGTCGATGGCTTTGTCACTTTCGGGAAATACACGATTGCCTCGCTCTGTTTTCAGCGGCACCCCCTGCATTTCAAAAAATGCCATTGTGTCCTCCGGCGAAAAGCAAGAAAATGCACCATAGAGAAACCTGCCGCCGGACACGGTATTTTCCACCAACGTCCGCACTTCGCAATTGTTGGTGACATTACAGCGCCCTTTTCCCGTAATACGGAGTTTTTTTCCCAATATTTTATTTTTTTCTATCAGCGTGCACCTTTGCCCCAATAGCGATAGCTGTGCCGCCGCCATAAGTCCTGCCGCGCCGCCGCCAATAATTACAATATCCTTCATTATTTTTTCCTCACCACAAAGAATACACGTTCTTCTTTTTCTTTCGGGCGACAAAAGCTTCTGTTGCCAAATACGCCTTCTACCGAAAGCCCGGCTTTTTTAATGAGAAACAAAAGTTCCTTCAATGCATATGCGCGCTCTGTCTGCAATTCGTCAATGCGGCGAAAGCTGTTTTTCCCCGTGCGGACAAAAAAGGTCAGATAAAAATCGCACAGCTTTGTATCTTCATGATACTCGCTTTCCCAGGAATAGAACACATTCTCATCGTTGACTACATAGGTATTCTCGCCCAATACATGTTTTAGCTTGTACCTTGTGTTGATATCAAAAATAAACAGACCGCCGGGATCCAGATAGTTTTTAACCAGTGCCAGCATCTTTTCCACATCTTCGGTTTTTGTCAGATAATTTACCGAATCCAGTGAAGAAATAATAGCCCCCACCGTGCCGTACAGCTCAAATTCCGTCATAGACTGCAAAAGAAAAAGAGCATTCGTTTTCTTTTGTGCCTCCATCAGCATTTCAGCCGAATTGTCCGCACCAATCATATCATAGCCTCGTTTTTGAAGCTCTGCCGTAAGACTTCCCGTGCCGCATCCCAAATCCAGCACAAGCTCCGGCTTAACATCAAACCGACGGAACACGGCTTCATAATAGTCCGCCAGCCCCGCATAATCCACATCGACCGTCAGTCGATCGTATATGGAAGCAAATTCTTCGTACATATTCTACCCTTTCTTATGCAAAAATCTTCATGATCAAACGAATCAGAACATAAATGCCGAACAAATGCACGGGATACAGGAAATAATAGATATATTTACTCCAATACTTTCCTCTCTCTCCGTTGTAGAAATACATCGGCACATATGCCAAAAGTGCCGTCATCGGCCAGACGGATTGCAAATCTTCTCCTGCCATGATTTTCAACACCTGTGCAATACCCACGTCTCGTACCCCAAATGTATACACAAGAAGCAGAAGAAGAAAACCGATGAAGAGCTTTATTTTCTTCTCACGGAAGAAATAAAACACATACAGCATCAGAACGCCGACAGCGCCGTATTCCGCACGAACCAATGATGCCAGGACGGCAAATACGGCAAGCACAAAAACCTTTCCCCATGCCGGCTTGATGTTTTGCATAAGAAACAGTGCAACAACACCTAAGAAAATCGAAATCAGTGGGTTTCTGAAATGTGCATAGTTTAAAAATATATAATTGCCCCAGGAAAACAGCCTGCCGTCAAAGCCGATGGCAAGAAACAAAGACAGAAGCAGAAATCCCAAGGTTCCCATGAAGGAACAAACGCAAATCATGGGGCGTGTTTTGTGAAACTTAAATACCGTCCACACAGACAATAGCACACAACCGATTAAAAACAAGCTGTAGCAGTCACCGCGCGATATCACAGGCACATAGGGATATAAAGGCTGGCAATAAAAGTTGTACGGAATTTCGGAAAAAATCGCCAGTACACCAAGCCCCGTCATATAACGGGAAACATTTTTCGTGTGATGCACCCCTTCTGCCGCAAGATACGCAAACAAAGGATAAGAAATCGCACCTGCCGCCAATAAAAGAAGTCCGAGATATCCGAGTCCGCTGTATATTGAAGAGCCGCTGAAGGAATACAGATAGCGTCCGATGTGACGAGCGCACATCAGAATGATTGCTAAAATCTTAATTGCATGATTCGTCATGGATGATTCCTCCTCATGTATTTCACATTACAGAACTTCAAGCTTTGCATATACTGCCATCAGATTCTTTGTTCCCACGGAATCAAAGGCAATTTCCAAACGCGCATCGCCGCCGACGGCTTGCACGGTCAGAATCATGCCGTTACCGAATTTGGCATGGCGTACCCGCATCCCCGGTTGATAGTCTACCGTCTGACGGGACACTGTCGGACGGGGCTTGGGTGCTTCAAACAGACTGTTGGTATTCCAAGCCCGTTCCTGCTTTTGCGGCTCGGCATAGCTTTTTACCGTAGCATAAGACTTGGTGCTGGATTCTTTCAAATTATCCTTCGGAAGCTCCGAGATAAATACCGACGGCTTTCTGTATTCTGTTTTTCCGTAAACCGTGCGTTGGGAAGCATAGGTGATATGCAGTTTTTCCCGCGCACGGGTAATGGCAACATAGCAGAGTCTTCGCTCCTCTTCTCGTTCGACCGGATCGTCTATGCTTTTGGGGAACAACCCCTGCTCCAGCCCCACCATAAAGACCACAGGGAATTCCAAGCCTTTGGCGGCGTGAATGGTCATCATTACCACGGAGTTTTGATCTTCATCGTAATTGTCAATATCCGCCACCAGAGAAATTCCGTCCATATACGTGGCAAGATCGGTTTCTCCCTCGTTCTTTTCATAATCTACAGCGCCGGATAAAAATTCGCCCAAGTTTTCAAGACGCCCTTCTGCTTCCGGCTCATTGCTATCTTCCAAAGCCCTTTGATAGCCGCTTTCAACCATGACCGTGCGAATCGCCTCAGAGGCTGTCATCGTCATGCATTTTTCGCGCATGTCATCAATCATCTGCACAAATGCCGCAAATTTAGTGCCGGCAGAGCCAAGCTCCGCCGCATGACGGCGCACAGCATCACAAAGACTGCCACCATCTTCAAAAGCAAAGCCTTCCAATTTTTCCATAGAGGTTTTGCCGATGCCGCGCTTCGGCTCATTGACCACACGGGCAAAGCTCAAATCGTCGGCAGGATTGATAATCAGTCGCAGATACGCCATAATATCTTTGATTTCTTTTCGATCAAAGAAGCGAAGTCCCGACAACAAGCGATACGGCACGGCATTTCTTCTGAACACGTCTTCAATGGCACGGCTCTGTGCGTTGGTTCGGAACAGCACCGCAACATCTTTATAATCTTTGGTTGCAAGATGCAAATTGATCTGCTTAACCAGATATTCCGCTTCGTCGTATTCATTTTTGGCGCAGTATAAAGAGATCGGGTCGCCGCCTTTGATCTGTGTCCAAAGCTTTTTACCCTTGCGCTCCGTGTTGTTGGCAATCACGGTATTGGCGGCTTCCAAAATAATTTCCGTGGAACGATAATTCTGCTCCAAGCGGAGCACCCTTGCATCGGGATAATCTTCTTCAAAATCCAGAATGTTGCGAATATCCGTGCCGCGGAACCCATAAATACTCTGATCATCGTCACCGACAACGCATATATTGCGGCGTCTCTGCGACAGAAGCCGCACCAGACGATATTGGGCATGGTTGGTGTCTTGATACTCGTCAACCAATATGTAGCGGAATTTTTCCGTATATTTTTCCAGCACCTCCGGATGCTCCGTAAACAAACGAACTGTCAGTGTGATAATATCATCAAAGTCCACGGCATTGTTTTCCAGAAGCATTTTCTGATATTTCTCATAGATTCTGCCTTGTTGCTTGGTTTGATAGTCATTTCCGAATTTTTCAACAAAGTGTTCTGTGTCAACCAGCTTATATTTTGCTTCGGATATTTTATTCCCGACGACACGCGGCTGAAAAATGGAGTCATCCAGCCCTGCATCGGCAATGGCTTTTTTCAGCATGGATTTACGATCGGTTTCATCGTAGATGCTGAATCCTTTTTTATAGCCCAAAAGCTCAATATGACTGCGCAAAATACGAAGGCAGGCAGAGTGAAAAGTCTGCACCCACATGCCCTTTGCCGTTTCTTCCCCCACCAGGCGTGCCACACGTTCTTTCATTTCGTTTGCCGCCTTGTTCGTGAAGGTGATGGCAAGAATCTCCCATGGCGCCGCCTTATTTGTTTCCACCAGATAGGCAATGCGATGTGTTAAAACTCTTGTTTTGCCGCTCCCTGCACCTGCAAGCAGAAGAAGCGGCCCCTCCGTATGTTCAACCGCCTGTCGTTGGGGTGAATTTAATCCTTCCAGTAAATCGCTCATAGCGCACCTCCGTCCTGTCCTCCCAAAAGAACAGCTAAAATTTTATCGTATGTTTCCGTCGGATTGCGACGGAAGTTTTTCACAATCTCCTCAGCCGTCGTGCGACTGCCCACATTGATATCGACAGCAAGAACCGTTTCGCCGCCTTGCTTTAGCCCAATGCTTGCAAGATACGATATCTCGTTGATTTTTTCCACATCTGCCAAAACTTCAATCTTGCTTGCCTCCGTCTGTCGTTCGGAGCGAAGGGTCAAAAGGATTTTTTCTCGCACGGAAAAAGGAATTTCCGAGCCGAAGCCGGACAGGGCAACTTCTCCTTGCTCTGTCAGGCACAATAGCCCTGCCTCCGAGGACAAAAGTCCCGTTTCCGTCAACTCTCCCACGGCACGAGCAATCAAAAAATAGTTGGCATAGTCGCCTAAAATATCCGTGATCTCCACATTGGATACGGGACGGTTCATATGCTTCACCGTAAATAAGACCATAATTTTTATGATCGTTGTGTTTTCAAAATGATATCCTTCCATGTTGCCTCCATGTTTTTTTATTATCCGGTTTTCTCACCATATGCCTGTTTTTTTATTATTCTACTACCGATACAACACGACCCTTTTCATCCCATAAAACCTGTAATCCGAAGCTTTCGCTCACGGCTCTGACCGGAACCATCGTTCTTCCCTCTCGGATTGTTGCCGGCACATCCAGTGTGATATTTTTTCCGTTTTTCGTCATCATCGGATTGTTGATTTCAAGACTGATTACATCGACACCGGAAACGGCCGTCACTGTTCTTGTGTCTTCATTCCAATATACAGTCGCACCCAAAGCTTCAAAAACTGCGCGCATGGGCACCAAGGTTCTGCCGTTTAAAATAAATGCAGGGACATCCGTCGCCAACTCTTTCCCAAAAACCAGCACTTTAATATCTTCCTTTTTGTCTTCCTGTACAGGCGCTTCCATCAGCGGTTTTGCATTTTTTGCCATCTCTTGCATATATGCCAGCACCTGCGTGTCTACACAGTCACCGTCTTTTGTTCCATAGGTCACGTCATATAAAAAGCTTACGTTTTCTGCATACACGGCACTCGGAAAGCCGAAGTTCTCGTGGGAATACACAGCCTCGTCCGTAAAGAAATCCGATTGGGTAATTCCCGTGGTGTCAAATTCATACCAAGCCCCTTCCACATACACGCAGTTCCATGCATGGCTTCCCTTTTCGTTGACTAGCTCAAAGCAAGGAATCCCCAGCACGGTGCATATATCTTTTACTGCGATGGCATAGTTGCCGCAAACGCCCACACCGTCTAACAGCAAGGACTGGGGATTATTGTGGAATTGAGCGCCATCATACACGGCATTTTCTGCCAGATAATTTCTGATGTATTGCAGTTGCCCCAAAGCTCTGTCGGAATAGCTTACGGCATCCCGAGCAATGGCATAAACTTTATCAAAATAATCGCTTTCCCGCACAGAAGCACTGCCGCTTCCGTTCATTTTCAGTCGAATTGTAACGGAAAACGTATTACCTGCATTGTAGTGAATCAGATTGCCGCCATTCGAGCCGGAGAGCATCGGTCCCCATGCAGGATAAATCATTTCAATTGCATTGCCAAGCTTTTGATTATAAACCTCGGAAGCGGATTTGCCTTCCTCATTGTCAAAAGTCACTTTCACATCGATTGCCATGTAATCTTCTTGCTTTCCTGTGAAAAATGCCTGCTTCAAAGGCTCGATGAACTGCATAATTTCCATAACCGTGGGGTTCTTTTGCGGATAATCAAGCTGAATTTTGGGATTCTTTTGCGAAGCCTTGAAAAATACATACGGCTTGTAGGTTTCATATAAAGAAGAATTTTCAAACCGTGCGTTAATCAAATGATACAGCTGTGCTTTTGCATCCTCCGCCGTCTTGTACCAGCCGACGGAAATGTATGCCTCTAAATCAGAAGCCGCAATGACTACCGCTCTGCCATAAGGCGCATATACCGTGCATTTTTCTGCTTCTTGATTTTGCACACGGTTGTCTGCATTTTTCATCTGAATACAAGGCACAACACCCATTTGATCGTTATTCACAAGAACAGTAATCCCGTTGTTGACCTTGCCTTCTTCCGTTACGGTGCATACCGTAGAAGCTGCCACCGGGCTGACATCCCGAAGAAGCCATTCGCAATAGCCTTTTTTCTCTTTCACACCCATAGCTCTTGCATAATCGGTGCAGGTCTTTTGCAAGGTGAATTCACCCTCCACCTGCTTGGCACTGTCAAGAGAAAAAAGCGCCACGGTGTTTCCGATAATATTATCTTTTTCCGAAGCGGAAAATGCTGTTTGATAAAATTCGCCATGCAGCCACGAACGGATACTGCAAGTTTCCCACGAAGTGCTGCTTGCATACTCAATCTGCCGCCCCAAACCATAGGTGTATTTTTTCTCCTGTGCATCATACATCCTACAGTCCAGCACATATTTTGAAATATACACATCCCCATGCTTTTCCCAAAGAATCGGCTCATATATAAAATAACGGTAGCCATCTTCCGATAAGACTTTTCTGTATTTTTCTCCGTCAATTTCAGTATCGCCTATTTCGTTATATTCTGCATTTTTAAGAAGTGCCGATTCCTGCACTTCACTTTGCGGATAACTGCCGAACACGACAAACTCTTTAGCAGATACACATGCCATAAAGGCAAAAATCAAAAGAACCGTCACAATAATCCATGATAATCTTTTCATGTTGTCTTTCCTTTCCGGTTTTTCTCTTTGGGCTTCGTCGGCTGAAAAGGGCATACTTCCCCCATCATGCACTTATACAAAATGAATTATAACACATCCCTATATAGAATTCAAGCAGAAATTTAATTTTTGCATAAAAAAACGACACCGAAAAAGCATTGCTTTCTCAGTGTCGCCATAAATTAAAAATTATTTATTTTTTGCCGTAATCCCTTGGGCTTCTAAATCATTCATGATGCCTTCAACGACTGCCATAACCTCTTCTTTGGTGAGGGTACGCTCTTTGTCGGAGAAAATCATACGAATCGTAATGGTCTTTCCCGTTTCGTCTTCGTAAGTACCGACCAAGCTTACGTTTTTAATCCAAGCGCAGTTTGCTTTTTCGATAGCTTTGCCGATGGGCTCAAACTTATCTGCCACAAAGGAAACGTCGATTTCCATTTCGGGATATTTGGAAGGCTCATCGTAAGTGATGCTCTTGTTTTTGATTTCAGAAAATGCGGGAACGTCGATTTCTGCATACACAATCGTTGCTTTTTTGTCCACCTTCTTGGCAATGACGGGATGAATCATGCCCATTTCACCTAAAGTTACGCCATCCACGGCAATTGCATTGAGATTGCGCGGATGCTGATAAGCTTTGGTGGCTTCAAGCTTTGTGAAGCTGATGGTTTCATGCTTTAATTCATCTGCCATCACAGCCAGCATATCACGAAGCTCCATGTAGAGGCTTTCGGGCGTTTTCGTCTTGGAGAACAGCGTAATGCAAAGTTTTTTCTGTTCGCGGCACAAGCCGTCTTCACCAACGCCGTCTACCACTCTGCCCACTTCAAACACGCCGTAGTCCGCAAGATAGCCGGTGTTGTATTTCACTTGGCAAAGCTGTGTCGGAACAATCGAACGGCGCAGGGTTTCGATGTTGGGGTTGGTGGCGTTCACAAGCTTTACGTTTTCATCCACCGGGATGCCCAAAGCCTTGTATTCGTCATAATATGCCCAAATATAAGAGTGCAGTTCGTGCAGTGAGAAGCGCTTGACCAAAAGGTCTTTGATTTTATCTTCCACGGTCTTTTCCAAAGAAGCACGCACGGGATACAAAGGAGCATTCGCCGTGTGGATATCAAAGTTGTCATAGCCGTAGATACGGGTGATTTCTTCGATAATGTCTGCCTTTAAGGTGACATCTTTCGTTGCGCGCCAGGAAGGCACGCCCACGGTGAAATCGTCACCGTTCAAATCTACCGTGAAGCCCAATGCCGTTAAGGTTTTCACAATGGTTTCATTGTCGATGGCAATGCCCGTGTAGCGGTCAACATAGGCTTTGTTGAAGCTTAAGGAAATCTGATCGTAGCGATAGGCGTATTCATCCGTAAGAGAAGACACGACTTTCACGCCGCCGTCAATATCCAAAAGAAGCTTTACAAAACGGCCAATGGCAGGCACGGTCATTTCGGGGTCTAAGCTCTTTTCATAGCGCATGGAAGCATCGGTTCTGTGGGACAGTCGCACGGTGGATTTACGGATGGAAACCGCATCAAAGGTTGCAGATTCCAGCGTTAAGGTGTGGGTGTCTTCCACGATTTCCGAATCGTAGCCACCCATGATACCGGCAATGGCAACCGGGGTGTCGCCGTTGCAAATCATCAGTGTGTTTTCGTCCACATTGCGGTCTACACCGTCCAGTGTGCGG
>JAFPCL010000084.1 GCA_017390225.1 Clostridia bacterium | reverse complement strand
TGGCTGTTTCTACGGCACAGGTCGATAACTATCTGTGCGGCAGTGACGGATTCTTGTACTTCACGGAGCTTTTGTCCTCCGAAGAAACAGAAGAGGTCACAGGGGTCACACAGCGTGTGGCATCCGGAAACTATGATGAAAGACAAGAGCTCCTTCGCGGAATGAACTCTTACATCAACTGCTATAACGGATATCTGTATTATCTGGAATATACCCAAACAGGCGAAGAAGAGCCGATGGCAACTGCTGTTTACCGTGTGCCGGTAGATGGTAGTGGTGCGCCGGAGATGGTGATTTCCGAGCCCGGCTATCAGCTGCATTTCTTGGACGGATATTTATATTACACAACAATCAACGAGGCAGGCATGGAAACGTGGAAACGAATCCGTCCTGACGCGGAGGAAGAAGCGGTAGAGATTCCCTCTACGTCATTGCTTCCGTACTCGGTAAATCCCGAAAATGTCGGTGGCTTCACCTTTGATGATGACGGCAATCTTCAAGAGGTTGAAGGGTCAGACATTCAATTCGAAGCCGATGGCTCCGTCAGCATCGGCGATGAACCGACAGAATAAAAAAACAGGGCAGATCGACAGAGCTAAAAAGCTTTTTTGCGGTCTGTCTTGTCGTCTTGTTTATCAATATCAGGAAAAAGAACAGAAAGGCTATGGATTGTAAATTATGATAGAACAACAGATTTTCACAAAAGGTGAAAAAACACTGGTGAAAAACACATACGGCTTGGATACGGTTGCTAAATCGGCAGGCTTAGAGAATAATTATATTGTCAATCAGATTCACCCGTACTGCGTATACAATGTGCCCGATCCTTTGTTTTTGGAAGACAAGGATATGCCGGTCATTCAATGTCACGGACAGATGGTGAATGGCGATGCAATCATAAACCGCAGTGTGTCCAAATCGGCAGGTAATGAAAACACGTATTTGACCCATAGCTTTATCTTGAAAAAAGGAACACCGGAATGGGAAAGCTATATTAAAAATCCGGATAACTTCTTGTTTGTATCGGGCTTTGCTTCTGATTTTGCGCCCGGCAGCAGTACGGAGCTTCCCCAGCTCACCAATATGCCGATACAAACGGGAAGAAAAAGACTTGCCAGAAAAGATCTTTTAAAACGGTTAAAAACGGATGAAGCCGCCTTCAAAAAGATTGTTACGGCGATTTTTATGGCATTGGAAAAAAAGCGCAAGGTCTTTATTGCGCTGAAAAATGAAGACCGCGAATGGCAGACGGAGCTTTTGTGGCATATATATAATGGCTTGCCCTATGCCGTTCGCCGTGCCGCCGGTTATTCCACGTTTTACTATCAAGAGGAAATTCCCTTTGGAATAGAGGTTTATTTTATTCACCCCAAGCTTCTGCCCGAAAGTGCCAACGTCATCAAAATTGGAGAGAGAAGCACAGCCAAAGACTATATTTTCGACTTCAGAAGCGGAAATTTCATGCATTTGGATTTTGAAAGCACATCTACCGGCGAGTTTTTAACGGAATGGCAAAAATCCGACGGAAAGCTGACAGACTTTTTTAATTTCTGCGAAAGAGTCACGGCACATATGCCGCAGAACTATTGTCTTCGTCTTCGTTTTTACGATGATTTGATGCTTTTGTATAAGCTTTCGGATTTGCGACAGGATGAAATTATGACCTACGCCGGACGGATTCTTATATTCCTGGGCGAAATGCTTTCCGGCAGTGAAGGAAATGAAGCTTTTATTTCTTTATATCGCCGCTTTATTAAAATCTATGAAGAGGCACTGGCAAAAGCAGGCGTGTATTTAAATCCCGAAGCACTCAAGCGCATGATTGCACAGCATCAGGAAGCATGCCCCGAGATTTGCGATGTGATTGCCTCTTCTATTGCAGAAGGCTTGGAGCACTGCATTGAAGCCGGAGACACGGATAAAATGTGCACTTATATGGATATTATCCGTTCAAGCGAAGCCTTTTATATGACGCTGATTAAAGAAAAGCTCTTGGAGCGTCCGCTTCTTTTAAACACGTATATGTGTTATCAGTTGGAACAAAAAAGAACCACCCATGCGCTGTTTGAATTCAGTGACAAAACACTGGCAACCATCCCGGAAGTCTTTTTCGTGGAAGCCATTCAAAAAGAATTTTTTGAAAAGGCAATTGAGCTTTACGATGCCGCAGGCGACCGATATATTGCGATTAAGCATATGGAAGAAAAATGCAGTCAAACGGCAGCACATTTCCCCGAGCTTTCGGAGCTTTACAATTCCGTCTACTTCACGGCACTGGAAAAATTTATGAATTCCGTCACCCTTTCGGGTCTTCTGACGGATCATATCATGGATTTCTCTTTGGAGGGCTTGGAAAACTTATCTGAGGAAGCGCAAGTTAAGCAGAACACGATTTTAGCCATGAAAGAGGTTTTGTCGCTCACCCTCAGCGACACCACCAGCTTTATTCCTTACGATGATTTTGGCTTTGAATATCTGTCCTATAATATTTGCGATGACCATGGGCGCGGGCTCAAGGCGGAAGCCGAGATTCGTCAGAAGCTGTGGACAGCCATGCGCGGTCGCAAAGTAGCGGCGCCCCGTGCCGTATATCCGGTGCTGTATTTTGCGGCACTTGCTCCCGGAGAAGGCGAAGTTTGTGACTTTGAGAAGATTTTTAAATATATAGATGACAATTTGGATGCAGATATCAACGACTTTATCAACTGGTATATGAGCTCCAAGCTGTTTTTGGAACGGGAAGAAGATGCAGAGGGAAAAATTTCAAGAAAAATTCCCATGGCATCCGATGAGCCGGACACCGCTAAATTACAGTGCCTGTATGATGCCGTGCTGTCGTATTTCCGCAGAAACGGCAGTGTTCTTGCCGACAGAAACAAGCTGCAACGCCTGAGAAAGAACTTGGTCATGCCCAAGGCCTATCACAGCACCTATAAAAAATGTGCGGAAAGCTTTGATAAAAGCTTTATGGAATTGGCACGATCGAATGTTTCCTTGTTCTCTGCTATCGGTTTCTGGGCAAAAAGAAATCATATTCTGCCGATTGTCTTGATTGTTCTTCTGATTGGGGCGCTTCTTTCCGGTGGTGTGCTCTTGGCAAAGCATCTGACGGATAAAAAAGAGCAATTGCCGCCGATAGAAATCGAAAGCACCGAAACCGTCGAGGCTTCCGCCCAAGGCGTCAGCTGGCTACAGGAGGACAGCTGGGCGGCATATATCAGTGCTTTCCGTGAAGGCGAAATCCGTCCGGCAAGCGGACTTTTGGACGGCGAAGAAACGGTATTTGACTTTGCTTCCGATGAAAACATAACGATCACCTTCGGCGGCGCCGTTGCTATGACGGGCATTACCGTAGTTTTTGAAGGCAACGACGAGCAGTTGGCGGCAACGGATTTGAAATATGCCGCCAGAGATGATGCCAATCATCTGTATGATTTGGAATACACCGGCTACGAAAACGGCACAGTAACCTTTTCTCTTGCGGAAAATAAGACCGTCAGCGCCATCGTAATCCGCAACACTGCCGCCGCCGGTGCAGAAAATAAAAAATTAACCATCACGGATATTTCCGCCTTTGTGCGTTAAAAAGGAACGATAAGCTTGAAACGATTTTTCGGACATATAAAAACCGTCTGTGCGCATCGTCATATGGTATTGCGGCACTGCATCAAAGCCGGCATCCTGTGGCAAGGGCTCACTCACGACCTGTCCAAGTTCTCCCCTACGGAGTTTTGGGTCAGTGTGAAAAACTATCAAGGCTACAGAAGCCCCTGTGCCAAAGAAAGAGAAGAAAAAGGCCACTCTCTTGCCTGGATGCACCACAAGGGCAGAAACAAGCACCATTTCGAATACTGGACAGATTTCTCCGCTAAGGAGCATCGAACTGTCCCTGTGGAAATGCCCCCTAAATATTTGGCAGAAATGTTCTGCGATCGCCTGGCGGCAAGCAAGGTCTATAAAGGAGAAAGCTACACCGATACGTCTGCCAAAGAGTATTTTTTAAGCGAAAAACCCACAATTATGATGCACCCCAAGACGATGGAAGCCTTGGAAGGATTATTTGCCATATTGGAAAAAGACGGCGAAAAAGCGGCGTTTGAAGCCGTTCGGCGGATGTTAAAGAAATAAAAAATTCCCTGTTCTGATTTTTTACGGAACAGGGAATTTTCTTTATTATTATTTTGAAAGTTCTATTTCCATTTGCGTGCAGGAAAGCACTTTTTCTATCAGCATCCCTTTATTAAAATAATAATGGTTTGCCGCTTCAAAGCCAAAGCAGCTGTTTTTTTGCATGAGGTCATACATCAAAAGAGCCAGTTCTTTTTCCTCGGCGATGATGGGAAGCAGTGCTTTTCTGTCGCTTTTGTCACGGCGGTCTATAAATTCCGCTTGCAGATAAGAGGAGCGGAACAAGGCATAGCCGCCCCATGCGGCTTGCTTCAAAGCCCCGTCCGGCATGGAATCTAAAAGTGCAAGACCTTCCATCCACCCTTCACTTAATTTGCGAAGCTGGTCGATATAGATATCTCTCGGATAGATTGACCGCCAGGTGTCTAAATCATCAAAAGCATAGCAGGTCATGGTGGAGGAAAAGCCGGAGGGCTCGGCGTACAAAAGATTGGAGGGGCCTGCATTTTGCGGACCATGGTACAGACAGTCAATGTGGAAGGGAAATTCGCGGAAGGCATCGGAGAAAATCTTTGTTGCCGCTTTCACCGTGGGGGCAAATGCGCCGTATTCTTCGGTGAGAAGTCGGTCGTAGCTTTCTTCGCTTGGGTCGATAAGACACCCGGAGGCGACCTTTAAATTCACGGCAGGATAGCCGCCCAGTGTCCAGCTGAGCATCAAGTGCCGCACCCCTTCTTCTTTGAGCCCCATCATGTGCTCCCGAATGAGATCAAACACAGGCAAAAACGGAATGGTACTGCATTCCCAAGTGACATTAACCTGCACTTTAGCGCACACTTCATGCCCCTTTTCCTTGGCATAGCGCCAGACTTGCTTGGGAAGCTCTGCAGGGCCGGGGATGGACATGCTGTAGTCCTGAATCGTGCCGGAAATGCCGCCGATGGTATAGGGCTTCATGGCTTCGGAATTGCTTTGCAGAATCACTTCTTTCGGAAGGCGGTCAATGCAGTCGAACCGCTCCTGCTCGGTCATAAGTGCATCCCACGCCCAAGTCCAGGCGATGGTGCGAATCTTGGAATTCACTTTTCGGGATTCTTCGGAAATAGCGCATAAAACATCGGCAACCAATTGGGAAACGGGAATGTTGCGGCATCGGGGGCAATCGGTTTCACGGCCTTTGGATTTGCAGTTGGTTAAGTTTTCCGAACAGGTAATCGTGAAAAAGCCGCCCAAATCGGGCACCGCTTCGCAAAGCGTGCGAACGGCATTTCGAAGATATTGCATCACTTCGGGATGGCTCGAGCACAAGGCGGCATAGGGCTCCATGACTGTGCCTTTGAGTTCGGAATGCTTTTCAAAAAAACTCAGGGGCATACACCGAGGCTCGTTTAAATATAAATAGATATCGATGCCGTATTTTTTGGCACGGGCAATTAAATTTTTCAGCCGTGCCTGCCGATCTTCCCAACCGATGGAATAAGACTCGTCAAAGGGAAAGGGCACCATTTGATATAGAACCACGGGAAGCCACACGGCATTGACCCCTGTGGCACGGTACATGTTTAAAAGGCTGTCGGGATAAGAATCTTCCGTGTCTTGCTCCAACACACCGGCATATAAGCCGCAGAAGGAATAAATCAGGCGCAAATCCGAGGTTTGCGTAGCATCGCCTGCTTGGAGGGGCTCATCGAAAAAATCAAAAGGCCCTTTTCCGTCAAACCAATCGGAAAAGCGAGCTTCCATCAAGGCTTTGATAGCATTTAACTGCCCTTTCCCCTCCGCGGTCAAGGGCTCGGGCTTCACGGGAGGACAATGGGGCTTTATGCCCAACTTGATTTCCAAAAAATCATCTTCCTTGAGAACAAAAGCCAGCTTTTCCTCTGTCCAATCAAAAAGAGCCAAAAGCTGTTCATACGGAAGAAGATGCCACACGTTGCGAATGGTGGTGATATAGCCCCGAGCTTCCCATGCATCCAAATGCTTTTGCGGCGGAAGCCCCATGTCTTTAGCGGCATTTTGGACTTCGGATACGGATACACCGAGAGCTTTGGCTATTTTTTCTTTGGCTACGGTTTCCCACAAGCGAAAAATCACGGCGTAAAACCGATTGGGAAAATGATGCAAAAAGAGTTCTTTATCTTCCCTGACGGGCGGAAGCATGGAATAAGACATAAAAAGACCTCCTGTTATTCAATATGTGCCGTGTAGCGCACGACGTCTGTTCCGTTGTGATTCAAAAAGAAAGAAAGCTTATCATTTTCTACCACATAGGGCTGGCTTATGGTGCCGTCGGCAATGGCGGCAACATAGTGGTTTCCGAAGGGCTTGCCCTCGTTTGTTACAAAGACGGGGTCGCTCCAATGGATGAGATCAAGGCTAAAGCGAAGCGCCGTTTCGTGGCGAATCATTTCCGTTGTTCGGGAATTGGGGTCAAAGAGCGAGCCGGTCATCATATAAATTCCCTGCTTTTTTAAGAACAACACTCTGGGATGCCACATATTTTCCGTGATGCTTGTTTCTCTCCCTAAATTGCCGGCTTCGCAAAAAGTGCCCTCGTAGTATTTGACGAAGTCCCCCATCATGCCGTCATTCCGTTTGCGTGTGCGAGCCACATAGACATCACAGTTTCTCAGCCAATCGGCGCCCAATCGGGCACGGAAAATATTATAGAACAGATAAATATAGTCATCATCGGCAAACATAGAAAAGTCGCCACTGCCTAAAGAGATTACATTGCCTTTTTGCCCGGGCACATCCCCTGCACCGGGATTGAATTTGTCGGTGAAGCAGACTTCCTCAGCGGTTACAACCCAGCGATCAAAAGTCCAGTTTCTTCCCTCATCATCGGAATGCATGAGCCCGATATGGCGAAAATCCAAATCAAAGGCAGGGGTTTGGCATAATCCGTAGGCATCGTAGCCTGTGCCTTTGCCGTTCCAAGCGGTTTCGTTATGGAAGAAGCAGAAAAAGCGGTGCGTGTTCGGACAGATATATAAGCCAAACGGCCAAAGACTTCCACGGGCTTTCACACCTTCGGGATAACGAATGCCGCTATAGGCAAAATCCGCATGCCCGACACAGAAATTCGTCTGTATGGGATAGACTTCGGTAAGATCATCTGTCGATGTTCCCGAAAACATCCCGATATGCCCCGTATGGGAATGTCCGCTCATCGCCCAAAGCGTGCCGTCTGCATCCCGATACATGGGCGTAGTTCCGTCTTGGTAGATATCATTGGCATTTAAAAAAGGCGTGGTTTTTCGGTCATCAATTTTGATTTGAATCTCACACATGGCAAAAACTCCTTTTTTTCATAGTATCATATGTTCCGTAAAAAAACAAGACTGCCTGCGAAAAAACAGACAGTCTTGCATTTTTTTGTATGAATTAGTCGTCAATGCTGTTATCGGTAGCGGTGGCAAAGATTGCTTCCACTTCCTTGGAGGGAGCTTTGTCGATCAGTGTGACAATGATAGCGGCAATACCACCGATGATGAAACCGGGGATGATTTCATAAATGCCGGTGGAAGCGGTCAGCGTTGCACCACCAATCGGGAGCCACAGCCACAGCATATCGACGGCGGCACCGACAATAATACCGGCGACAGCGCCCTTATAGGTGAATCTCTTCCAGAACAGAGAAAGAAGAACAACAGGACCGAAAGCGGCACCGAAGATGCCCCAAGCATTGGATACCAAATCCATAATTGCCTGTGCGGCCTGCCCTTTACTGCTGGCGATAAAGTAAGCAACAACAGCGATGACCAGAACTACAATACGGCTGACCCACAGCATTTCCTTGTTGGAAGCTTGCTTGCGGATGATGGGCTTATAAAGATCGCTGGCAAAGGAGGATGCGGCAACCAAAAGCTGAGAGTCGGCGGTGGACATGGATGCTGCAATGATAGCGGCCAGCAAAAGACCTGCGATAAAGGCAGGGAACACATCACGAGCAAGCTCGATGAAGATAAGGGACTGCTTGCCTTGGCTCAAAAGTTCCATGGAAAGGTCTCTGCCGTCGGAGTAAATAAACATTCTGCCAAAGTAGGCAATCACGATGGTAGCCGCCAAAGAAAGAACAACCCAGATGATAGCAACGGTGGCGGATTTTTTCACCATAGAGGGCTTTTCGATTGCCATAAAGCGAACAATGATATGAGGCATACCGAAGTAGCCCAAGCCCCAACCTAAACCGGAAACAATATCTTTCCAGCTGGCGTTAAAGAAGTTGGCAACAAAGGCAAATTCCTCACCGCTCGGGCCTTGATAAACAGTTGCAAGAGCGGCAGGGTCCAAATCACGGGTGATGCCGACAACAATCGGAACGATTAAAAGAGCGGCAATCATCAAAAGACCTTGGAAGAAGTCTGTCCAGCACACAGCATTGAATCCGCCCAAGAAAGTGTAGACAATTACGATGGCGGCGAAAATCAACATAGCATCGGAACGATCTAACGTGGTAAGAGATGTGAAAACATCAGCACCGGCAACGAATGCGGAAGCAACGTAGATGGTGAAGCAAACCAGGAACACAACAGCGCAGATGATGCTCAAGGTGTGGCTCTTGGAGAGGAAACGATTGGATAAGTACTGCGGAAGGGTGATGGCATCGCCGGAAGCTTTGGAGAACTTACGAAGACGCTTGGCAACCAAAATCCAGTTGGCCGCTGTACCGATGGCAAGACCGATGCCGATCCATGCCTGACCGAAGCCGAATGCCAAAATACTGCCGGGAAGACCCATCAGAAGCCAGGCACTCATATCCGATGCCTGTGCGCTCATGGCAGTGACCCACGGACCCATGGCACGTCCGCCTAAGAAATAATCCTTTTCGGTAGCAGACTTATTCTTGAAGAAAAAGAAAACACCGATGCCGATCATGGCAACAAAATAAAGTACAAATGCTAAAATTTCCATAATCAAACTCCTTTACATTTTTTGTACATGTGGTATTGTATCACATAAAAAACAAAAAATCAATAGAGAACTAAGTATAGACTGTATTCTATACAAAATCCTCTATTGAAAATAAATTTCTTATAAAATATCAGACAATTTAAACAGACGGAATCAAAGACGAATTTGTGACAACAGCATAGGTAGAACGGTTTTGGCGTGGGTGCACAAAGAGTACTCTCCCCCACACAGGCACCAATCGTAGATGAGTGCCCGTTCGCATAATGCATATAGCTTTACGATTTCTTTCACCGTTAAGCTGTCGGTCAATTCTTTTTTCTCCTGCCCTTCGGTGACAATGTTCCGAAGAAGCTTATAATAAAGCCTTTTGCTGTCCAAAAGATGCTTTTCTCCTTTGGTGACCAGCTGGGTGGAATAAAGCCTTGTTAAAAGCTCAATGTCGATACGATTTTCAATCATGGAAAACAGCTTTCGATTTAAATATAAGAGCTTATCAAAGCTTGTCATGTCAGCCGTGAAGGTGTCTTGAAGTCGGGCATATTCTTCATCAAAAATATAGGAAAGCGAACCCAAAAGCGCATCTTTTCCCTCGAAATAATGATAAAAAGACCCTTTGGAAGTGCCGGATTTTTCAATGATTTCTTCAATAGTGGTGAACTCATAGCCTTGCTCATAAAATAAATCCCAGGCGGCAGTTATAATTTTCCCTTTGGTATTCCGATCGTTCTTCTTCGACATGGACGGTCTCCTTTATTTGTGAAATGCTTTTTTTAGTATAGCATAAGGAAAATAAAAATGCAAGATAAAGAAAAATGATGTGTTGATGGAAAAAACAAACCAAAAAATCACTGCACCGATCAGGCACCCATCCGGACGGTTTCTTCATGGTAATCTGTTGGAGAATTTGACCAACTGCAAATCCATAGAGAGGAGAATGGATTGCCCTCGTTGGCGTGATGTTCCGATTTTCCGGTTGATTGCCGGTTCACTATGCTTTTGATGATCGGGACGCCGGGCAAATGATCTATCCAAAAGATATCTATATCGATCAGTTTAAAAACACAGTGAATAATGGAAAGAAGGTCTTACTCTTTAGATTTCATGCCCGACGGTTAATTAAAGTACGCAACATGGGGGCAATATACTCTATTCCGTACATTCTATCTGTAGCGGACTTTATAGGCCATGTGACAGCGGCGACAGACTTCCATCATTGCCGAGGAAAAAGAGCCGGACTTTTTGATGAAGGAGCTGATGAAAAAGCCAATTCGGCTTTGATGTGAAAAATTATTATTATTTCAACAAAACTATGATGGCGGAAAAAGTGCTTTGATGTGAGTATTGGGGAAAGCTCTTTTGTAATTAAAATACCGAAAAGTATAGTTTCTTGTAATGATAACATGCACCGAGATGTTTTGTATGGGTGTCTTTGGTTGTTTTAAGGGAAGCCTTGTTGGAAGTATCATGTGAAAAGGAATTTACAGGAAAGAGGAGAATAATTTGGGTAATAATTCCTTTTTTTTGTTGACATTTTTCGACATTTATGCTATTATCTAAAATAAGCGTACCACCTAATTATGAAAGGAGTTTTTCTTATGAACAGAGTAGAATTAAAAGCAAAAGCAAAAGAAAAAATCAAAGGAAAAATCGGTATACTTTTCCTTATAACGCTGATTATTGGAGTGGTTTCGGCTCTTGCTTCTTTGGTATTGTCGCTTATCCCCGTTGTCGGAAGTGTGGCCAGTGCAATTATTGTTACACCTGCCTTTACCTTAAGCACGATTCGTATTTATCTGAACCTTAAAGCTGACACAAAACCGGAGGTAGGAGATGCCTTTAGCGGATTTGATGATTTTTGGTCAGCGTTTAAAGTGAATTTCTTTGTTGGGCTCTTCACCTTCTTATGGTCGCTTCTTTTCGTTATTCCCGGTTATATCAAAAGCATTTCTTACTCTATGTCTATGTATATTCTTGCCGAGAATAAGGGAAAAGCTGCTCTGGAGTGCATCGAAGAATCAAAAGCAATGACAGAAGGTCATAAGATGGAGCTCTTTGTGTTATCGCTTTCGTTTATCGGCTGGATTCTTTTGGGTTCGATCACCTTAGGTATTGCTTTCATTTGGGTTCTTCCGTATATGCAAGCAACCTTTGCAAATGCATATTATAGTTTAAAGCCCGATGCTCCGGTCGCTGATGGTATTTCTGGGGATATTCCTTCCGAAGAATAAACAGCAACGAAAGATGCTCCAGAAACCGAATAAAGCGGATTTAATAAAGAAATTTGTGGTATGCTGATTAAAGCACAAGAAAAAAGCACCTTAAAACAAGAGGTGCTTTTTTGTAACCTAAAAAAGCTCGGTTTGTCGGCATTGGATTTCCGATAAAAGGTTAGCATAAGAAATAATAAAAATGCAAGATAAAGAAAAATGATGCATGGAGGAAAAAAATAAGTTAAAAAAAAATCACCGTCCGGAGCGGTGAGGAATTTGTAGGTTATTGGAATTGCTTTTTTTGAAGGTTTTCTTTGGCGGTGGTGATGGATTTGATCAGCATTTTGCGGATAACACCACAGGTGTGGAGCAAAGGCGCGGCCTCATTGATAAGTTCCGCACGCTCCATCAGTTCTAACCAATATTCTGTTTCATAACATTCTTTTAAAGAGATTTGAAGCTTGGAAATAAAATCCGCAATGCTTTGAGCATACTTAGCTTCTCGGATGTTAGCGCCAATGCTTGTAGAACAACGTTCAAGCTGATTAACGATAGAATAATGTCCTTTAATATTGTCACACAATTTAAGAATTTGAACAGAAAAATCCATGGATAAATCGGCAAGTTTATTTTCACGCATACAAATACCCTACAATCTTTAATTATGAAATCGTGCAAAGCACGATGAAATCCAAACAAGTTCGGATGAAATCAAAGCCCATAGGCTTTGATGAAATTAAATCCGTCTTGTATTCCGACAATGTCGGATTTCATCACGAAGTGATTTCATTTGCGAAGCAGATTTATTCCGTCTGCAAGACGGATTTAGCTGAAAAAAGCACTTCAAACGAAGTGCTTTTTTCTGGTTGCCGAACTAGGATTCGAACCCAGACAAACAGAGTCAGAGTCTGCTGTGCTACCTTTACACAATTCGGCATTATTTACGACTCGCAACTATTGCCGCAAGTCGTATTGGTGCGAGAGACGGGACTTGAACCCGTATGGTGTTACCACACGCACCTTAAACGTGCGCGTCTGCCGATTCCGCCACTCTCGCATATCGGTGCGGAATGAATATATTATAGCAGAAGATGTTTGGTTTGTCAAGAGTTTTTTTGCTGTTTTTTCATGTTATTTTTTTCAAAAAGTGTCATTGACGATATGTTTTTAGTATGTTATAATGCAAACAATGGAAAGAAGGTGCAACGAATGGGAAAAATCCAAAAAAGAAGATGGATAACTTATGTTCCGAACACGTTATCCTTTGTTCGTATTGCGATGATTCCTCTTTTTGTTTGGCTATACTTCAAGGGGCATTTGGTTGAAACGGCAATTGTTTTGTTTTTATCCGGTGTAACGGATCTGGCGGATGGGATTATTGCAAGAAAGTGCAATGCCATCACCGATATGGGAAAAATTTTAGATCCGATTGCGGACAAGCTGACACAAGGTGCCATGCTGTTTTGCCTGTTTAAGAGATTTCCTTTGATGCTTCTTCCGTTTGTTTTATTGCTTGTCAAGGAGCTGGCAACAGGCATCACGGGACTCATTGCCGTAAAGAAATCCGGCACGGTCAAAGGCGCTGTCTGGCACGGCAAGGTGAATACTTGCCTGTTTTATGCTGTGATGCTGGTGCATATTCTCTGGTATCATATTCCTTCGCCGTTGTCTGCGACCCTCATTATCGGAAATGTTATCACGATGCTGATTTCCTTTGTTTTGTATGTGATGGGCAATATAAAAATGATTATCAATAAAAAATGAAAAAATTAAAAAACTTATATGATGCACAAAAAAGAGGAACGACAACGTAGGTCGTTCCCAACAAAGAATGATTGATTTTGGAAGCCGTAGCAATCTTTTTTGCTACAGCTTCTTTTTTTGTCTTTTGTTGGTTGTGTAGATTCAATGCAATGCAGGTGGCAATTTCTAAAAGATAAGGAAGCACAAGGGGATGCAAGAGAAGCATCCCCTTGTGAAAAAATTAGTTTTGTCCCAGTTCTGCGTAAACGGCAACGCGTTCGTCCAGGTTCGGATACTTGGCAACGGTTTCGTCGGAGAACATAGCCTTCGTAAGATCCTTTGTGCCTTCCTTTTCATGGCCGATAAGTGCCCATGTGGAGGTGATAAGGTTCTGGAATTCGGGCTTTTCGAGTGCCTTACAGATAAAGACCTGACGGGGGCTGTTGATGTCTTCACCGCTGATTTCGAACATATTGTTCTTGCGGATGTAGTCCTTCAGGCGCATCAGCTGCTCCAAGGTGTTACGGGTGGGCATATAGGTCACGGCGTTGAAGTTCAGGCGCTTGAGTTCTTCGAAGAGAAGGTCAATGTAGTCGTCTTCAAACTTCTGGGTCTTCTTGTCGCCGGTAACGGAATCGCCCACGTCGCCAAGGTATGCATAAGCGGAGATTGCACCGATTTCTTTGCCGAGCGCAATGACTTCGGTAACATCGGGGCATTCGTCGGTAGCGGGAATGTAGAATTTTTCTACCATGTCGCTCTTTAAGATGCCCAGAAGGTCATATGCATAGTGGGGATTTTCAAGATCGGTCATAAAGCCTTTTGCCTTATCGTTCAGCTTGATATTCAAGCCGTTTTCTAAAAGATCAACAATCTTTTCGCCTTTTCCGAGGGTAGCAATCATCTTGTTTGCCAGAGCAAACAGAACGTGACGTTCGGTGATGGAGCCGCCTTCATCGGCACAGGACAGGGGGCGCACATCGTCTTCAAAGCTGAGCACGATGCCGGTGGATTTAATGAGCTCGTTGATGTTGGCAACCATCTTGGCGTTGCGAACATTACGGGCTGCCGTGTAGGGCTTGAAGAATTCCTTCACACGGTTAATCTGCGTGTGAGGAATACCGTGCAGAGCCATGTAGGCAATGGAGCACTGGTCGGGGTTGTTGATTTTCTTGCCGTTGAGAGCGGTTTTGCTCATATCGGCACGACATTCCACACCGATGGTGGTTGCCATACCGATGATTTCACCGGCTTCGATGAATTCTTCAGCGCCGCTGATGGAGTCATGATCCATGATACCTGCGGTAATCAGGCCGGACTGATAAGCCATCCAAACCGCTTTGGTGGGAGAATAGGGAGAGAAGGAATAGATGGTGTGAATGTGGTTATTCACGTCATTTCCTCTTTTGGGAGCGGGAAGCTCACCGTTATCAATCATTTTTTTGAGTTCAGCCAATGCGGCAAGACGTTCGCTTGCGGTTGTTGCATTGAGCTGTTCAATCAGAGCATTTGCCGTCATAGTTTTTCTTGCCTTTCCGCCCACAAATTTTTATTTCACACCGCTGTGGGCAAACGATGGTATTTAAAAGAATAAAGACAATAAATCGTCGAGGGTGATACCGAGAATGGCACGGTCAAAGCCGGTGTCGGTTAAAACCGTTGTCACCGCCTGCTTTTCATGGCGCGTGCCGATGAGTGCTTGCTCGAGATCGGCAACCTCTCTTTGGGAGAAGAAGTCACCGAATATACAAACATCTTCGATGATTCCCTTTTTCACATCTAAAAATACTTCAGCCGTGCCACCGGTGAACCGAGCTTTTTTATGATAATCATAGGCAGGCGATTCGCCCCAAATCCAATCATAGGTGCTGAATTTTTCGGCACGCAAGGCTTCAATGGCAGTGATTTCCTCTTCCGTTAAGGGCTTTACATGCAAGCCTTCGGCATGGATCATATAGTGCTCCAGCGCATCCCAAAAATCTTGTGTTTCCCATTGCGGTAAAAACTCTTTTAAGTTACAGACACGCTTTCTCACAGATGCGATGCCGTGGCTTTTGATTTTTTCGGGATCGGGACGAAGAACATCAGACAAAACCGATAAATCGGAATCAAAAAGCAAAGTACCGTGATGCAATATGCGGTTTTTCACAATATGCTGGGCATTACCGGAAAATTTCATACCGTCTGCCATCAAATCGTTGCGACCGGATAAAACGGCAGGACAGCCGTTTTCGTTCAAAAAGCGACACAGATTTTCCGTAAAGCCTTGGTAATCACCAAAATCGCGATTATTGACAATATAGGTAAAGTTCAGATTGCCCGCATCGTGATAAACGGCGCCGCCGCCCGTAATTCTGCGAGCGACGGCGATGTTTTGTTCCCGAGTGTAGGCATAATCTATTTCTGCCATGGC
>JAFPCL010000083.1 GCA_017390225.1 Clostridia bacterium | reverse complement strand
ACCGGGTGAGTGTGGTGGCAGCACACATATTTGCGGCAACGGGACTTATAGGCCTGGCATTTTTGCCGGAACTGTTTACAGATGCTTACATAGGAATTCTGCTGTGTGTGATTTTGTATGCGATCGGCGGAGGTATTATCGAGGTGCTGATCAGCCCGATTGTGGAAGCGTGTCCGACGGAGAAAAAAGAGGCGGCGATGAGTCTTTTGCATTCGTTTTACTGTTGGGGACACGTGGGAGTGGTAGTGCTTTCCACATTCTTCTTTCAGATGTTTGGAATTGTAAATTGGAAGGCTTTAGCCTGCGTGTGGGCGGTTGTTCCGCTGATAAATGCCGTTTACTTTTGTATGGTACCGCTGTATCCGATTGCGGGCGGGCATGAAGAAATGTCCGTCAAAGGTCTTTTGAGACAAAAGGCATTCTGGGTGTTTGTGGTGCTGATGATCGGAGCCGGTGCTTCCGAGCAGGGGATGAGTCAGTGGGCATCAACATTTGCGGAATCGGCCCTTGGAGTATCCAAGACCGTCGGAGACCTGGCAGGGCCGTGTGCATTTGCAGTCTTTATGGGAACTGCGCGGGCGCTATACGGAAAATACAGTGATAAGATTCCGCTTCGAAAGATGATGGTGGGTAGTGCATGTTTGTGCATTGTCTGTTATCTGGTGGCCGCATTTTCAAAAAGTCCGGTCGCGGGGCTGATCGGATGCGCAGTCTGTGGTTTTTCGGTCGGTATTTTCTGGCCGGGAACATTCAGCCTGGCGGCGGTGAAACTTCCGGCGGCGGGAACCGCGATGTATGCGTTTATGGCGCTGGCCGGTGATGTGGGCTGTTCTGCAGGTCCGACGGTAGTCGGTATGGCGGCAAATGTTATGGATGGTGATTTGAAAAAGGGATTGCTGGCAGGGCTGATGTTCCCAATCATGATTTTAGTGGGAATGGCAGTGCTTGGAGAGAAAAAGAAATAAAATTCAAATATTTTTCAAAAATGTGTTAGACTTTGTTTTTCTTTGCGTCTTTATAAGTGAAGGCCTTGAAAAACAAAGGAGGGAAAAAGTGGAAGATAAGCAGATTATTGAGTTGTATAACCAAAGAAAGGAAACGGCGATCGAGCACACGGCAGAGAAATACACAGCGTATTGTTTCAATATTGCCAATAACATTCTTCACAATCATGAGGATTCGGAAGAATGTGTCAACGACACCTGGATGAAAGCCTGGAATGCGATTCCGCCGACGGTACCGACGTACCTTCGGGTGTTTCTCGGAAAGATTACGAGAAATCTGTCGTTTGATAAGTATCGCGCAAGTCACAGCGAGAGCAGAGGCGGCGGACAGATGGCGGTGGTGCTTGACGAACTGGAAGAGATTGTGGCAGGCTCATCGGATGTGGAAGCGCACTACGAACAGAAAGAGCTGGTAGAGGCAATCAATACCTATTTGAAAAAACTTCCGGAGCGCGATTGCAACATTTTTATTCGTCGGTATTTTTATGCGGAGGAAACCGGTGTCATTGCAAGACGCTATGGGATCAAAGAAAGCAATGTGCTGATGATTTTATCCCGAACACGTAAGAAATTACACACATTTTTGAAAGAAGAGGATT
>JAFPCL010000082.1 GCA_017390225.1 Clostridia bacterium | reverse complement strand
AATTATTTTACAGCCCCTTCTGTTGTTTTTACGTAAAATATTCGGAGGCTTTATGAAAAACTTTTTTACTTCCCTATTGCTTCTTGTTCTTGTCTTTTTGTGCATCTTCCTGTCTTTAGAAGTTTGTTTCTACTCTTCGGAAGATGATATTGGGATGTCTTTTATTTCCTCTTTTCGTAATTCTCGCTTTTTTTCTGCGATTGCAAACCACGATTCTGCCTATTCCTATCCCAAAGAAAGTTTGGCAACGCCCCGAAAATATGTTGTCAGCAGCAGCGGTTCTGCACGTACCTGTATATACAACAGCGACGAAAGCTATCCGCGGCTCAACGATGCCATACGGCCGGTTTTGAAAGAGTGGCTCTCTTCGGATGCCCACATTCTTTCTCAAAAGACTTTAACTGCCGATGAATTTCGCTCCTTCCTTTCGGAAGATGTAACGTATATCTACGTCAACTACGCCGTTTCCTATACGCCGACACTATTTTCCCGTATTCTTGGGATTCCCTCGGGCATGCGCCTTTCAGAGCTCCAATCCGTTCGTGATTTTTTCATTATGCCGGACTTTGAAAAATATGAAAAAGACGTTCTTGAAATTTTCGCCTTGGATGATACATCCGGCACGGTGCACCAATTCCGCTTGCAAACGGAGCTTGCCGCAACAGCACTTTCCGCCATTGCCAATTCCTCCTCTGTTTCCGAAGACAGCTTCTGCAATTTTGCATTAGATATGAATCTGGATAAGCCCACCGCATTCGGCGGCAACACGCCCACCACGCTTTTAGCACCCTATGTCGTCATTTTAGGCTCTTTTGAAACACAGCTCACTTATCCCGTTTTAGAGAGCAAAAACGATTTTATCCATAGTACTGACACATTTAATGCCATTGTTTCGGCATTTGGCTACAATCCCTCTTCCATTCGAAAACGGGTGTACGAGGATTATACGGTTTTTATTGAAAACGATTCCACATTGAAGCTTTGGAACAACGGTCTCATCGAATACAGTGCTGTCGGTGATGCCGGTCTTTCCCTGATTGATACCACCGATACCTACGAAGAGCTCAATGCCGCCATTGGCTTCGCGGAAAAAATATGGCAAATTGCTCTTCCCGACCGTCCCTTTGATGCATCGGTCACTTCTAACTTGACCGACGACTCATCGCGGCATCTGTTCACATTGGACTACTATGTTGGCGGTGTACCTGTCCACATTGATATTCGGGATGATAATCTTGCATTTGCCCCGATTGAAAATGCCGCTTCCATTGAGATTGAAAACGGCGTACTGAAAAGTTTTCGTCTGTTTATTCGCAGTTATCATGAAACAGGCGAAACGTATGTAATGCCGTCGAGCTTTTCCGCTATCGATATGGCATATGCGGCAACGGCAGAAAATGTAATTCCCGTCACTATCGGAGACCTATATATCTGTTATTCTGAGGAAGCAAACAGTTCATTCAGTTCCCCTGTATGGGCGTATACGGTATTTGACAAAACCTATCTTATAAAGGAGTTATCTTATGAAAACAACGCGGATTAAAAATCTTTTGATTGTTGTTTTTTTACTGGCAGATTTGGCACTCGGTATTATTCTGTACACAGATTATGTGTCCTCCACACAACCGAGCAATGAAGAAATCGATGCCGTTGTTACCCTGCTTCACAATCGTGGCATCACTTTGGATCCAATGCTTCTGTCACAGCGCACACGACGTCTTCCCATGCTGACACTGCAGATCAGCTCTGTCGCCGATGAGAATGGTAATCTTTCTTTTTCCGAACCTTACGCCGGCGCTCTCACTGAGGAATTTGCGCTTTCGTATATGAAAGAAAAAAACATCTGTACCGACTATATGCAGTTAACGGGAAAAAAAGAAAACAGCCTCACATTTCGAGAGGCATATCATGATATTCCCTTGATTCACAGCTATATAACATTTACCTTGACAGACAACACATTGTCCGTTTCAGGAAAGCTTTATATTCCCGAAGCAACCGAAAATAAAAGCACGGTGCGTGTGCACCATGCTTTATCCGCTCTTTCAAAGCTCTGTAGGGAGCCGAATTTGCCAAAAAAGGCAACCATAACGTCCATCGCCCTCGGCTATGCAGAATACCTGTCTTCCGAAGATAGCACCTACTCTGAAGGTAGTGCTATTGCCGTATGGAAAATCACACTCAACAACGGCAACACCTATATTTTTGAAGCCACATATTAATACCTGTTGATTTCTTTTAAGAAAATCTCTCCGTATTGTTGCCGCTTGCTTTCTCCCACACCTGCAATTTGCATGAATTCTTCTTGATTTCTCGGTTTTTTCATGCTCATTTCCCTGAGGGTTGCATCAGAAAAAATCACATAGGCAGGAACGCCTTTTTCGCGTGCCAGCTTCATCCGAAGCTCTCTGAGTCTTTCATATAAACCGTTGTCTTCCACATGGAAAACCTCGGTTTTTTTCGTTTTCGGTTGGGTTTTCGGCACTGTTTTCTTGCGAATATAAAACCGATCGGAAGCTTTCAGGCTTTTATCTCCCAAGCAAATAACAGGATACTGTTCGGCGGTTTTATATACATAACCTTTCACCAACAGCTGATTCAAAAGATGCTCCAAAACAGGTTTGGGACACATAGACAAAATACCAAAGCTTTCACTTTCATCCAAAAAACGCTCACGGATTCGCTTTGTGCCTGCGCCGTATAAAATGTCAATCAACATGCCGGCACCGTACACACCATCAAATTTTTCAATGCCATCCAGCATAAGGCGTGCTTCTCGTGTGTAATCCACTTGTTCAAAATCCGACAAACAGTTACTGCAATTATTGCAAACTTCAGGCGATTTTTCCCCAAAATACGCCAACAAAAAATGGCGAAGACATCCATCCTGAATAGCATATTTTCGCATGGTTTCCAAACGATTCAGATCGTTTTTCAGCTTTTGCTCCTTATTCTCATCTTCCGACTCACTGTTGGATTTTTCAATCAGAAACCTTGCCGTTTCCACATCTTTAGGTGCATAGAACAAAATGCACTCCGCCGGGCTTCCGTCTCGGCCGGCTCTGCCCGCTTCCTGATAATAGCTTTCCGGGTCTTTGGGCATATTGTAGTGCAACACCAAAGAAACATTGGATTTATCTATGCCCATGCCAAAAGCATTGGTGGCAACTAAAATCCGACATCTGTCATAAATAAAATCGTCCTGTGATGTCGCACGTTCTTCTTCCGAAAGTCCTGCATGATACCGTGCCGCAGAAAATCCCATTTTTATTAAATCCTCATGGACGGTTTCCACGGTTTTTCGTGTGGCGCAGTATATAATGGCATTGCATTTGGGCCGTTCTTCCAAAACTTTAATGAGCGCCGTCATTTTATCCGACGGCGACATCACGGAAAAAGAAAGATTTTCCCGATCAAAGCCCGTTACAATACAATATGGATTTTGAAGTGCCAACAGTCTTTTAATGTCCTCCCGCACACGATCGGTCGCTGTCGCCGTAAAAGCGCAAACAACAGGACGGATGGGCAATGCCTCGCAAAATTCTTTAATTTTCAAATAACTTGGACGAAAATCCTGCCCCCATTGGGATACACAGTGTGCTTCGTCTACCGCCACCATGGAAATATGGGCATGAATGGCAAAGTCTAAAAATTCGGTCGTTAAGAGCCGCTCCGGGGCAACATAAATAATCTTGTATACATTCATGGAAGCATAATACAATGCTTTTTTCATT
>JAFPCL010000081.1 GCA_017390225.1 Clostridia bacterium | reverse complement strand
TAAAGAGTATTTTGCACCGATGAATTATCAAAATGATCCCGAAGAAACGGGAACGCTCATGAGCCGTCTTTTAAAAGACCGTATTATTTTCCTCAATGCACCGATCAATAATTCCGTTGCCATGTACACGATTGCTCAGCTTCTGTATCTGGAAAGTGAAGATCCTACAAAGGATATTCATATGTATATCAGCTCTCCCGGCGGTGACGTGAATTCCGGGCTTGCCATTTACGACACCATGCAGTATATCAAGTGTGACGTGTCCACCATTTGCGTGGGTATGGCGGCCAGCATGGGCGCCGTGCTTTTGGCGGCAGGCACCCCCGGCAAGCGTCTGGCACTTCCCAATAGCCAGATTATGATTCATCAGGTGCTGGGACAGGTCGGCGGTCAGGCATCGGATATTAAGATTCAATCGGAATTTATCCAAAACAACAAAAAACGCCTCAACACCATTCTTGCAGAGCATACCGGGCAGCCCTATGAAAAAGTCGTTGCCGACACGGAACGTGATAACTATATGGATGCACAGCAGGCACTGGAATATCATATTGTTGACAGAATCATTCAAAAGAGATAGGAGACAAACGGATGGCACGAAATGACGATAAGAATTATTTTTGCGCCTTTTGCGGCATAGATGCCGAATCCGGCTTGCAATTTATTGAAGGCCCCGGTTTTTGTCTGTGCGAAGAGTGTATTGCCAGATGTGCGGAAATCGTGGGAATTACCGAAAAGAAAAAGAAATCTCCTGCCGGTAGAAAAGGCGCGCAGGCAAAGCCTTCCGAAGAATTTTCTTTAACGCCCCATGAAATCAAAGCCAAGCTGGACGAATTTATCATCGGACAGGATAAAGCGAAAAAATCTCTGGCAGTTGCCGTTTACAATCACTATAAAAGAACGGGAAAGCAAAAAGATGATGACGATGCTGTGGAAATCCACAAAAGTAACGTGTTGTTGATTGGCCCTACAGGTTCCGGTAAAACGCTTCTGGCACAAACCCTGGCTCGGATTCTTGATGTGCCTTTTGCCTTAGCCGATGCCACCTCGCTGACAGAAGCCGGTTATGTTGGCGAAGACGTAGAGAATATTCTTCTGCGCCTGATTCAAGCCGCCGACTGGGATATCGAAAAAGCACAGCGCGGCATTATCTATGTGGATGAAATCGATAAAATTTCCAAAAAGAGTGAGAATCCGTCCATTACCCGTGACGTTAGCGGCGAAGGCGTTCAGCAAGCTCTTTTGAAAATTTTGGAAGGCACGGTTGCCGCAGTGCCGCCCCAGGGGGGACGAAAGCATCCGCATCAGGAATTTATTCAGCTCGACACGACCAACATTCTCTTTATTTGCGGCGGTGCTTTTGACGGCTTGGAGAAAATCGTTTCCAAGCGTATCGGCAAAAAAACCATCGGTTTCGGCGCAGAGCAGACAGGCCCTAAAGAAGAGGAAGATGTTTTGACAAAGTTGGAGCCGGAGGATTTGGTGAAATTCGGTTTAATCCCCGAATTTATCGGCCGTCTTCCCGTGGTGGTTTCTCTTTCCGAGCTGACAAAAGAGCAGTTGGTGGAAATTCTCACGAAGCCGAAAAATGCCATTGTTCGTCAGTATAAAAAGCTTCTTGCTTTTGATGGCGTAGACTTGATTATTGACGATGGTGCACTTTCTGCCATTGCGGAAAAATCCTTGGCACGAAAAACCGGTGCCAGAGGTCTCAGGTCTATTTTGGAAGATGTGATGATGGATATCATGTATGATATTCCTTCGGATTCCACGATTCGTTCCGTCACAATCACCGAAGCCACCATCCGCGAGGGGGAAGCACCATTGATTGTTTATGGTGAGCCGAAAGAGGAAAAGAAGGAAGAGGCATAATTTACAAAATATTCACATGTGATTCATGAAAAACAAAGAGGTTTCTTGTATAATATTCAAAAAAGGATAAGGAGAAGTTTCTGATGATTGAAGTAAAAAATCTAACGAAAAAATACGGCGATCATACGGCTGTGAAAAATTTGTCCTTTACCGTAGAATCAGGCACTATTTACGGCTTTTTAGGCCCGAACGGTGCAGGCAAGTCAACCACCATGAATATTCTGACCGGTTGTCTTTCAGCTACGGAAGGAGAAGTTTTAATCAACGGTCATGATATTTTCGAAGATGCCATTGAAGCAAAAAAGTGCATCGGGTATCTTCCGGAACAGCCGCCCTTGTACTTAGACATGACGCCTTTGGAATATCTGTCCTTTGTGGCAAAAGCCAAAGGTCTTTCCAAGGCAGAGCGGGAAGATCAAATTGTGGAAGTCATGCAGGTGACGGGCATCGAAAAGGTGGCACACCGCTTGATGAAGCATCTGTCCAAGGGTTATCGTCAACGTGTGGGTATCGCACAGGCACTTTTGGGCAATCCCGAAATTATTATTTTGGACGAACCGACCGTCGGTCTTGACCCGATGCAGATTATTGAAATCCGCGAGCTCATCACAAAGCTCGGAAAAAACCACACGGTCATTTTAAGCAGTCATATTCTCTCCGAAGTCAGCGCAGTCTGCTCCCATATTATGATTATCTCTAAAGGCGAGCTTGTGGCAAGCGACACGCCGAAAAATTTAGAAGCCATGTTCCAAGGCACGTCCACCCTTCGTCTGACAATTAAGGGCACGGAAGCGCAGGCAAAAGAAATTGCAGACTCAATTGATGCCATCGACAGCACCCTTTGCCGCCCGGGTGAGGACGGACAAACCTATGTGCAGTATAAATCCCATGCCGATCGGGATTTCCGAGAAGAGGTCTTCTTCGCTTATGCCCAAAGACAAATTCCCATTCTTGCCATGTCCATTAAGCATGTGAGCCTGGAGGATGTGTTCCTGCAAGTCACACAAGAGGACAAGACGGCTAAAGAAGTGCCCGTGCAAGAAGAGAACCATGCGGAAGAAACAAAAACGCAAGCCGAGCCGGAAGAAAGCACGGCTGTTGGTGGGGAGGAGGCATAAACAATGGGTGCAATTTTTGAACGTGAATTCAAATCATATTTTAAGAGCATCACCGGATATGTTTTTGTTGCTTTTGTTCTTTTGTTTGCCGGTATTTACACCGTTGCGGTGAATTTATTCGGCGGTGTTGCCAATTTTGAATATGTGTTCGGCAATATGAGCATTGTGTACTTATTGGGCATTCCGGTGCTCAGCATGCGCTGTTTTGCTGAGGAACGCGGATCTAAAACCGATCAGCTTTTATATGCACTTCCCATGGGCATGACAAAAATTGTGCTGGGAAAATATCTGGCAATGCTGGCAGTGCTTGCCCTTCCTTTGCTGGTGCTTTGCATATATCCTTTGATTCTGTCTTTGTTCGGCAGTGTCTATTTCTTGACCGCATACAGCAGTATTTTTGCTTATTTCCTTTTAGGTGCGGCGCTCATTTCCGGCGGTATGTTTTTCTCTTCTTTGACGGAAAATCAAATTATTGCCGCTGTGATGACACTGGTTGCGGTGCTTCTCAATTATTATGGTGCCGCTTTGGCATCGCTCCTTCCGGCAACAGCATTTGCTTCTTTCATGGCATTTAGCATAATCATTTTGATTGTGGGACTTGTTATTGGGTTCATTACGAAAAATGTGATTTTCGGCAGCGGTGCATTTTTGGTGCTGGAAGGCATTCTCACCGGGTTATACCTGTGGAAGCAAGCGGCTTTTGAAAGCCTGTTTTTAACAGTAATGCAGGAAACCTGCCTGTTCAATCGGTTATATACTTTTATTAACGGAACTTTTGATATCACGGCAGTGGTTCTGTATCTTGCGGTTATTGTTGTATTTGTGTATCTGACGGAACAATCTTTAGAGAAACGGAGGTGGAGCTGATGAAAGAGAAAAAGCAAATTAGCACAAAGCAGAAAAAACTGCGTTTGGGCTCTTACAGTATTTTTTCTTCTTTAATCGTGATTGCCATTGCCGTTCTTGTTTGCCTATTTGTGGCAAGCCTTTCCGACACAATCGTCAAGCCTGATATTTCTGCCAAACAGCTGACGGCCATCTCCGAACAAACAGAACAGATTGTTTCTGCATTGGATCAAGACGTTACGGTCTACGTGATTGCACAAAAGGGAAGCGAAGACCAGACCATTATGGGACTTTTGGCGCGCTATACCGCATTGTCGGATAAAATCAAGGTAGAAGTGAAAGACCCGGTGCTCAATCCGCAATTTATTAAGGCATACACCCAGGAAACGCCTTCTGCCAACAGCCTTGTCGTGGAATGTGGCGAGAGAAATCGCTATGTGCCCTACACGGATATTTTCGTGACGGATTACAACAGCTACTACACCACGGGGCAAATGTCCTACAGTTTTAATGGGGAAAGTGAGATTACATCGGCCATTCACTATGTGACGAATGCACAGTTCCCGGTCATCTACACGCTGATGGGACACGGCGAAACAGCACTGCCCGAGAGCCTTACCAAAGCGATTGCAAAGGAAAACATGGAAGTGAAAGAGCTGACCTTGTTTTCTATGACCGAAGTTCCGCAGGATGCCGATTGCGTGATGATTACGGCACCGCAGACCGATATCAATGCACAGGAAGCGGATATGCTGATTGCTTATCTGCAAGGCGGCGGAAGAGTGCTTCTTTTGACAGGCTACACGGAAACGGCGATGGAAAATCTGATGAAGGTGACGGCGGCATATGGCATGGCACAGGTGCCCGGCATCATCATGGAAGGCGATTCCTACCGTCACTATCCCATGTATCCCTATCTTATTATTCCGGAATTTGTGAATCACACGGTGACACAGCCTTTG
Source organism: Clostridia bacterium (assembly GCA_017390225.1). GTDB lineage: Bacteria > Bacillota > Clostridia > CAKSNL01 > HGM11501 > RGIG1017. The sequence continues at coordinate 3,043 of JAFPCL010000081.1, read as the reverse complement.
ATTCAAAACTCTTACTATGGCTTGTTCCCGGAAGCACAAGGAATCAAGACTTTAGAAGACAACAGAGAAACACTGACCGTGACGGAGCTTGCCAAAACCTCCGAAGCCGCATACTCTAAAGTGAATTTCCCGGCAGAAGAGCTGACCTATGAAGAGGGCGATATTATGGGCCCCTTCTCCGTGGCATCTGTTGCAACGGAAACTGTGGGAGAAAAAGAAACTCGTCTTTCCTGGATTGCCGCTTACGGCATATTAGACGACACCATGAACACCACCGTCAGCGGTGCCAATCATGATTTTGTTCTCAATATCTTAGGCTGGTTCTGTGAACAGGAGGAATCCATTGCCATCCATGCAAAGACCCTCACCAACGACACGATTACCGTGCCGCAGGGAACAGCGAATGTTCTGTTCATTGTACTTGTTGTGATGATTCCCTTGCTGATTCTGGGCATCGGCATCTACTATGTGCTTGTGGTCAGGAGGAAACGTTAATGAAGCGCGGAAGAAATATGCTGATCCTTTTGGGCGTTTTGATTGTTTGCATCATCGCCTATGCAGTGATCACGTCATACAATAAAAAAGCAGAAGAAAAAGAAACCATGGGAGATGCGTTGTTTTCCGTCAAAGCCGAAAACATACAGACCGTAAGCATTGGCGCTGATACACTAATCAAAAAAGACGGCGTGTGGGTATCAGTAAATGATGAAAATGCCCCCATAAGTGGGGAGCTGGTGGAAGGCTTTTTAAGCGAATTGGTGGCTTTGGGTTATCAAAGAAGCTTGGACAGTGCGGAAATGGATGCCTCGGTTGATATGGGCTTTGCTTCCGGAACTATGATTTCTTTTGCAGACAACAGCGGCACACAGTACACCTTGGAATTAGGAAGCCAAAACGAATTTGCAGGGCAGAGTTATTTGCGCATGAACGGCAGTGATGCGGTGGTTTATTTGGTTTCCGCAGAAGCTTCTGCTTTGTTTGGGAAAACATTGAAGGACTTTGTCGAGCAGGAAACCCTGCCGGAGCTCTCCGATGCCACAAGCATTACCGTCACCAATGCAAACGGAACTTTCACATGGGACAATACCGGTGCTAAAGATGACAGCGGTAAACACATCTGGAAGCGTGGTGGTAACACGACGGTTGATACGGCACAAGTGGAAACCTTCTTGTCGCAAATGACCGGTATCGTGTGGGATGAATTTGTGACCTACCATGCAACAGAGCATGATTTGCCCACCTACGGCTTGGATGCACCTTTAGCAACCGTAACGGTAGAAGCCCCGATGGACACCGTGATGCTCAAAATCGGTGCTAAATATGAAGATAGCTATTATGTACAACCGGAAGGCTCTTCCATGGTGTATCGCCTCGGCACATTGGCAGAAAACATTCTTGCCATGAACGAATATCATTTCGACGGCGCCATAGAATAAAAAAGAAAAACTCTTGCTTCGAACGAAAGTTCGTTGTAAGAGTTTTTTTGTAGGAAAAAACGGAAGTTTTGCGGGCAAATATCGATGCCTTATGACAAAGAAATTTTGCATAGTAAGGCGATAGCAAAAATGCCGAAGGGATGTATAAGGATTTCGATATCAGACCGGAAATTTACTTTGAGGATAATTGATTTTTGTTGATATTTTGATTTGACATTTTCTTTAAAAAAGTGTATAATAAATAAATTATGAAAGTGAGGGGATATATTTGCTGTTTAAAAGTCTGGAGATGATGGGTTTTAAATCCTTTGTCGATCGGGTGAATGTGGAATTCACATCCGGGCTCACGGCAATCATCGGGCCGAACGGATGCGGGAAAAGCAATGTATCCGATGCGGTGCGTTGGGTTATGGGCGAGCAGAGTGTGAAGACTCTCCGCGGCAGTCGCATGGAAGATGTGATTTTTGCCGGCAGTGAAAAGCGAGGACCCGTAGGTTTTGCGGAAGTCACCATGACGCTCAACAACGAAAGCCGCCTGTTCAACGTGGATTTTGAAGAGGTCGCCATTACGCGCCGTCTGTATCGGAGTGGTGAAAGTGAATATATGATTAACCGTGTGCCGTGCCGCCTGAAGGATATCCATGAGCTTTTGATGGATACGGGGCTTGGTCGTGACGGCTACAGTGTCATCGGTCAAGGCAGAATTGATGAGATTTTATATGCAAAGCCTGAAGATCGCCGCGAAATGTTTGAAGAAGCGGCGGGAATATCTAAATATAAATATAAAAAGATTGAAGCGGAGCGAAAGCTTGCGGCAACAGACAATAATATCACGCGTATTGCAGATATTTTATCCGAAATCACGGGGCAATTGGAGCCTCTTCGTAAACAATCGGAAAAAGCGGAGCGGTTTTTAACTTGTCGTGACGAACTGAAAATATTAGACGTCAATCTCTTTTTTGATGCCATCGAAAAGAGTGATAAAACCAAAGAAAAATTAGAAGCGGATGTGGCGACACTCACACGAGAGTTGGCAGAGAAAAAAGCCGCTGTGGACAGTGTGCAGGACACGGTGACGGGATTGCATCAGAAGAACCGTGAAAAGGAGCAAGCCACGGAAGAGGCAAGAGAAAGCCGAAGCCAAACAGAACAGCTCATTACGGCGCTGAATGCGGAAGCGGAAAAGTGCGACACCTTGATTCATGCCAATGAAGAACAGGCAATGCGCTATCGCAAAGAGGCACAGGAATTAGCGGAGGAAGAAGAAAAGCGCGGCGAAAAGGCGGAGGCACTGAAGCACGAAAAGCAAGAAGCAGAAAAGAAATTACAAGAAGCAAAAGACATGGCAGCGGCCGCCAAAGAAAAGGAAGAGGATGCCGCCGGATTTGTGACCGCACAGGGCAAAAAGATTGATGCCATCCGAGAAGAACAGCAGAAGGTGGCACTTCTACATTCCGATGCCAAGAGCAAAATTGAATCCTTCGCCGATACAAGAGCGGACCTTGGTGCCCGCATTGCCGATATGGAAGAAGAGTGGGAGCGAAATCGAGAGAACACCACAAGGCAGGAGCAGACCAAAAAAGAGCTGGAACAAGCCATTGTGGGTG
>JAFPCL010000080.1 GCA_017390225.1 Clostridia bacterium | reverse complement strand
ATCACCAAAATCGCGATTATTGACAATATAGGTAAAGTTCAGATTGCCCGCATCGTGATAAACGGCGCCGCCGCCCGTAATTCTGCGAGCGACGGCGATGTTTTGTTCCCGAGTGTAGGCATAATCTATTTCTGCCATGGCGTTTTGATTCCGTCCGATAATCACGGAAGGCTTATTTTGCCACAGCATAAAACATTCTTCCTCGCCATGGAAGAAATATTCTTCCATGGCGAGATTAAAGGTGGGTTCAATAAAGCCGCCTCGGATATAGCGCATAATCAAACGCCGAGCTTTTCGCGGCGAACCTGTTCAGATTCGGTGGGGCAGGTGTGAGCAACGTAGCCCGGGATCGGCATGATGCGTTCGTGGATTGCATCGATAATCCAATCTGCCTGCGGGAAGAAGTCTGCATCCAGTTCGTAGCAGGGAGTGATCCAGTTACGTGCGCCGACAACAACGGGAGGTGCATCCAGATAATCGAATGCAAGCTCGGTGATGTTGCGAGCGATATCGTTCAGGTAGGAACCACGTGCGCAAGCATCGGAAGCAAGAACAACCTTACCGGTCTTCTTAACGGATTCCAGAACCTTTTCGTAGTTGAAGGGTACCAAAGAACGAGCGTCGATAACTTCAGCGGAGATACCGTACTGTTCTTTCAGCTTCTTAGCTGCTTCAACGCCCTTGTAAAGGGTTGCGCCGATGGTGATGATGGTGACATCAGAACCTTCGACCTTGATGTCGGGTTCGCCGATTTCGATTTCGTAGCTTTCACGAGGTACGCCGCCTTCGTGGAAGTTTTCAGCCTGGTTGTAAAGACGCTGGCTTTCGAAGAAGATAACCGGGTCAGAACCATTCAGAGCGGAGGTCAGAAGACCCTTTGCATCGTAGGGAGTTGCGGGGAATACAACTTTGAGGCCCGGGATGTGTGCTGCCAGAGCGGTCCAGTCCTGAGAGTGCTGTGCACCGTACTTGGAACCAACGGAAACACGAAGAACAACGGGCATCTTGATGATGTCGCCGGACATGGACTGCCATTTTGCCAGCTGGTTGAAGATTTCGTCGCCTGCACGGCCCATGAAGTCGCAGTACATCAATTCAACCAATGCACGGCCGCCCATCATAGCATAACCGACAGCGGAACCAACGATAGCAGCTTCGGAAATGGGGCTGTTGAAGAAACGATGATAAGGAATGGACTGTTCGAGCTTCTTGTATACACCGAAAGCGCCACCCCAGTCACGGCAGTCTTCGCCGTATGCGATCAGGGAGTTGTCTTCGTAGAACTTCTGGATAACAGCTTCAAACAGAGCGTCCTTCATAACGCAGGTCTTCATAGCGGACAGGGGCTTGCCGTTTTCGTCCTTGTCGGTACGAGCCTTTCTTGCCATTTCCTGTACGTGGGGGTTTTCTTCCATGGGAGCATATACGTCTCTGCCGACAACAACTTCGCCTTCGCCGTAGCTCATCACCTTTTCGTTGGTGAACATCAGGCGTGCAATTGCATCGGGATCTTTCTTGAGGTCAAGACGGGGAGAGATTTCTTCATCGATAGCCAGCTTGAAGATCATAACCATTCTTTCGATGATTTCCTGTTCCATCTTGTCGAAGTCAGCTTCTTTACCGACCTTAGCTTCGATCAGAGCTTCTTTGTAGGTCTTGATCGGGTCGATATCCATCCACAGCTGCTTTTCTTCCTGGGTACGGTAGCTGTCGGAGTCAGAGGGAGAGTGACCGGAGAAACGATAAGTCACAACATCCAGAAGAACCGGACCATTGCCTTCTTCAACGATCTTCTTCTTGCGACGATATGCGTCGATAACAGCCAGAGGATTGAAGCCGTTGACGCGTTCTGCATGAAGCTGAGAAGCATTGACACCGGCACCGACTCTGGCAACCTGGCCATAAGCCATGGTTTCGCCGCAGGTCTGACCGCCCATGCCGTAGTGGTTGTTGTTTACGTGGAAAATGAGGGGAAGACCCTTGTTGTAGCCTTCTTCCCAGAGCTTTTCAATCTGGTCCATCTTGGACATATTGAGAGCTTCCAGAACAGGGCCGCAACCCAAGGAACCGTCACCGAAGTTAGCAACGACAACACCGCTCTTAGCATTGCAAGCCTTGTAAAGAGCAGCACCCAGAGCTACCGGAACAGCACCACCGACGATAGCGTTGTTGGGGTAAATACCGAAGGGAGTGAAGAAAGCGTGCATGGAGCCGCCGAAACCAAGGTTGAAACCGGTGGTACGAGCGAAAACTTCAGCCAGTGCACCGTACAGGAGGAAGCGGATAGCCAGTTCCTTCTTGGAGATGCCTGCTTCTGCGCGTTCTTCAACAACCTTGAGGGTCTGGCCGCCGAAGAAATCTTTCATGATAGCATAAACTTCTTCTTCGGAAAGCTTTTCAATAGCGGAAAGACCTTTGGCAAGGATTTCGCCATGGCTTCTGTGAGAACCGAAGATGAAATCGTTGGTATCCAGAAGATAAGCTTCACCGACAGCAGCTGCTTCCTGACCGATGGAAAGGTGAGCAGGGCCGGGGTTGGAGTAGTCGATGCCCATGTAGTTGTTCTTGGTCTTAACTTCGTTGAGCATGGTTTCGAACTCACGAATGATACGCATGTCGCGCCAGATGCGCATTAAGTCTTCGTTGGTGTAATTCTTTGCTTTCTTTTCGTCAGCAATCGTTTTGTTATACTGGTTTACATCGATGTCTTCGAAGTGAATTTTACCCGGAGCCAGGAGCTCCTTAGGATCCATAACAAGAGATTTTGTCATTGTAATTTTCCCCTTTCAATAATCAATATTTAATCTGATACAGTGCCTCGCGGATAACTTCTGCAACGGAAGGATGCGGGAACACGATCTCTTTGATTTCATCAATACGCATCTGTGCTTCAATCATTTCGCCGGCGGCAACAATGATTTCGGATGCATAGTTGGTCAGAAGATGGCAACCGATCAGGCGATCGTATTTTTTGTCAACGATCAGCTTGCAGATGCCGTCGCCGCCTTCGTTTTCGGCAACATAACGACCGGAGAACTGCATCGGGATTTTAACGACAGCAACGTCGTAGCCCTTTGCCTTGGCGGTAGCTTCCGTTTCGCCGACACCACCGACTTCGGGGCTGGTGTAGATAACGGAAGGAATGGCATTGTAGCGCATGATGTCTTTCTTGCCTGCCATGTTGTTGACAGCAACTTCACCTTCACGGTAAGCCGTGTGAGCCAGCATGGACTTGCCGTTGACATCGCCTGCGGCATAGACATTCGGCACATTGGTGCGCATACGTTCGTCGGTGACGATAGCGCCGCGTTCGGTGATAACACCGATGGATTCCAAACCGATGCCTTCGGTGTTGGCACGACGACCGATGGAAAGAAGAACCTTATCGGCTTCTGCCAAAGCTTGCTGACCGTTCAGTTCGTATACAACGCCCTTTTCGGTGACTTCTTTTGCAGCAGCGCCAAGCAGGAACTTAACGCCCTTCTTTTCGTAGTTCTTCTGCAGAATTTTTGCAATATCAATATCGGTGGGACCACCAATGTGGTCGAGCATTTCAATGACGGTAACTTCACTGCCGATGGAGTTGAAGTAGGAAGCCATTTCCATGCCGATAACGCCGCCGCCGATGATGACCAGCTTCTTCGGAACTTCTTCCAGATCGAGAATTTCGCGGTTGGTCAGAGCAATGCCCTTGTCGAGCATTTCCTTTGCGCCTTTGATGAAGGCAGGAACGATAGCATAGGAACCGGAGCAGATCAGAAGACGGGGAGCAACGTAGCTTTCACCGTTTGCAACAACTTTGTAGTCGTTGCCTTCTTTGCCTTCGATTTTTCCTTCGGCGTCTACAACAGTGACTTTGTGGCCCTTCAGTGCTGCCTGGATGCCGCCAACCAAGGTTGCAACAACCTTATTCTTGCGAGCAACAACAGCCTTGTGGTCGATGGAAGCACCGGTAACGGTAACGCCGTACTTTTCGCTGTGACGAGCATGATCCAGCATTTTTGCGGAGTTCAAGAAAGACTTGGAAGGAATGCAACCTTCGTTCAAGCAAACACCGCCCAATGCACGCTTTTCAATCACAACGGTTTTAAAACCGGCTTCTGCGGCACGTTCTGCAGCATTGTAACCGGCAGGGCCGCCGCCCAGGATGATCAAATCAAAATTTTGCATGTGCGTGATACTTCCTTTCTTTATTTTGCCAGCAGAATGCTGAAGTTTTCAAGAGTTGCGGCAAGTTCTTTCAGGAACTTAGCGGCAGGTGCACCGTCGATGGCGCGGTGGTCGAAGGTAAGGGAAAGACCCATAGCGGGATACAGCTTCATTTCGCCGTTGACCATCTTGGGACGCTGAACAACGGTGTCAACACCCAAAATACCGGTCTGGGGCGGATTGATGACAGGCGTGAAGGATTCAATGCCCATGCTGCCCAGGTTGGTAACGGTGAAGCTACCGCCGGTCAGAAGGTCGGGATTGATGGAGCCTGCCTGTGCATCTTTTGCCATTTTCTTGCTTTCTACGGCGATTTCGTTCAGGGTGAGCTTGTTGGCATTGCGGATGGTGGGAACCATGAGGCCGCGGGGGGTGTCAACAGCCATACCCAGCTGAACATTCTTGAAGTATACCATCTTGTCGTCGAAGAAGTGTGCATTCAGAGCCGGATGGTTGGGAAGCACACGGGAAACGGCGTACAAAATGATGTCGTTTAAGGTGATGTTGGCAAGACCCAGAGATTCCATGTTGTTCTTGACTTTGGAACGGAATGCCATAATTTCGGTGGCATCGAAGGAAGTGTTGAGGGTGAGCTGTGCCATGGTGGACAGAGAAGCATGCATGCTCTTTGCAATAACCTTGCGGATGCCGGGCAGCTTTTCTTCCCAAGTTTCTGCTTCTTCCACAGCAGCGGGAGCGGCGGCAGCGGCAGGAGCAGCAGCGGCTACGGGAGCTTTGTTCAGGTCTTCAACGGATACGCGACCGCCAAAGCCGGTGCCATCCTTCTGACCATCAGCAAAGGGCATAGCAGCGCCGGTGAAGCCAACGCCTGCTTTAACCAGTGCTTCGATATCTTTTTCAACGATTCTGCCCTTGGGGCCTGTGCCCGTGGCAAAACGGTAGTCAACGTGTGCTTTTTCAGCAGCCTTGCGAGCGCGGGGGCTGATGGCAATAAAGCCTTCCTGAGGAGCGGCGGCTACAACGGGAGCAGCTGCGGCAGCAACCGGAGCGGCGGCTACAGGAGCAGCGGCAGGAGCAGCAGCTTCTTCAGCGGTGGGCGCCAGCATGGAAACATCGGTGCCTTGGGGTCCAATCACACAGACGTTGTCCAGGCAGACGACTTCATCCCCTTCTGCCCAGAAAGCTGCCAGAAGAGTGCCTTCTGCGGTAGCTTCTTCGGTGAAGGAAGATTTGTCGGTTTCATACTCGAACAGAGCATCGCCGACTTTAACAGCGTCACCAACTTGCTTGTCCCATTTGGTGAGAATGCAGCTTTCCACACTCTGACCCTGACGGGGCATAATCACAACGGTAACACCATCGGGAATTTTAACTTCTTTGGCTACGGGAGCAGCGGCAGGTGCGGCAGCTACAGGAGCAGCAGCGGGTGCAGGAGCCGGAGCTTCTTCGGCGGCAGAACCACCGGAAATGCCGGAGATATCTTCACCGGCGGCACCGATCACGCAAACGTTGTCCAGGCAGACAACTTCGTCGCCTTCCTGGGCGAAAGCTGCCAGAAGAACACCTTCTGCGGTAGCTTCTTCGGTGAAGGAAGATTTGTCGGTTTCGTACTCGAACAGCGCATCGCCAACCTTAACGGCATCGCCGACTTGCTTATGCCATTTTGTAAGGATACAGCTTTCTACGCTTTGCCCCTGACGGGGCATAATTACAACTGTTGCCATTTTTTAACCTCCTATATTTAATCTTGACAAGCGGATTATTTCAACATGATTTGTCCGCCGGTCACCGGAATGGCCTGACCTGTTTCATATTCCTGTTCAACGCAGTACATAATGGCACGGGTGACATCCTTGGGGGAGCAACCGCGGCGCATCGGAACCTTGCTGACGTAAGATTCACGAACGTCTTCCACAGTCTTTGCACCGGGAACTTTGCCGGCGTTCAGATACTGGATGAAAAGTCCCTTTTCAGGATCGCTCCAGAGGGGTCCTTCGTAGTAGTTGCCGGGGCAAACAGCATTGACCTTGATGCGGTAAGGAACCAGCTCCAAAGCAAAGCTCTGGGTGAGACCTACGCCGCCGAACTTACTGCCTGCATAGGCAAAGTTCTTGTTAGAACCGGCAAGACCCGACTTAGAGTTAACCTGAACGATATCGCCATAGTATTCGTTGTCGGCTTCAAACTGTGCTTTCATGATTTCGCTGGCATACTTGGTGCACAGGAAATATGCATTGTAGTTGATGCGGGTGACAAAATCAAAAGTGTTCAGTTCCATTTCGGTCAGAGAACCTGCTTTTGCAACACCTGCGTTGTTAACGAAAATATCCAGACCGCCCAGACGAAGAGCAGTTTCTTCAATCATAGCGGCAACGGATTCTTCGTTGCTGACGTCGACCTTAACGGCGAAAGCACGGTCGCCCAGAGAATCTGCGACTTCTTTTGCCATGTCGTAGTTGAGGTCGGCGATGACGGTGTAAGCACCGTTGGCGTACATTTCCTCAGCAATACCCTTACCGAAGCCCTGTGCACTACCGGTGATGATAGCAATTTTGTTGTACAGACGGCCACTGCCTTGGGGTGCGGAGCAGGAGAAAGAACCTACACCTTCAACGTATACTGCGCCGTCTTTCTTTTCTTCACCCAAATAGGTGACGATCGGATGACCTTCGGTGCTAATACGAATTTTAGCAGCGGCTTTACCCTTTACCAATTCGATCATTTTATATTCCTCCTTGTTTTATTATTAGATGGCTTTTGCGTTTGCCAGCAGATATTTTTCTGCTTCTGCATTCCACAAACCATTGTGCTTCTTGCAAATGGTTGCCAATTCTTTGAACATTTCATTATCTGCACCCAGAGCTTCGAAATCGTCGATAGCGGTCAGGGGAAGATCAATGTTGGTGTAAATCAGTTTCTTACCACCCTTGATGTTCGGGAGGTTCAAAACGGTGTCGATAACAGCATTCAAACCGCCGATATGGGTGATCATGGCGGCAGGATTGATAAGACCCTTTTCCATCATCTGCAGAGATTCAATCATATCATCGGTGTTGCCGCCGGAGTTGGCTGCAAGGTGGGTTGCATTGTAGTGCACGTTGTAGAAGTTGAACATAGCGGAGAACTTGTTGTCAACGGGACCGGCAAAGAAGTTGAGGCAACCGTCTTTTGCAAGGATTCTGTCGCCCTGCTCTACAACAGGCTTTACGGGAGCATATACATAAACGTCATTGAAGCCTTTGCCGTCGGTGAGATCCATCAGGCAGGAATCATCTTTGTCACGGGTGTTGATGTAGACAAGCTTAACGCCGTTCTTTGCAGCTTCTTCCACGGGAAGAATTTCGGCGGCACGGGCAAGACGAGCATCATCAACGTCGGTAACAACAACCAAAGCGGGCTTGCGGTCGCAATGGATAGCATAGTCGATAGCACCAAGACCCATGGGGCCTGCACCGGCAAGGATAGCAAGGTTGCCGCCTTCAACGATACCCATGTCATGAACATAAGAACCGCCGGTGGTGTGGTAGTTGGCATGATAGCCGCCGACAATACAGCTCATGGGTTCTGCCAAAGAGCCATAGAAGAAAGCATCGCCTTCGTAGTTCAAAAGGCAGTTCATTTCCATAACTTCGTTGGGGATTACAACGTAGGTGGCATCGCCGCCGATATAACGATAGGAATAACCGGGAGCCTCAAGGCTTCCCTTGTAGTTTAATGCGGGCTGAATGGAGAATTTCTGACCTGCCTTGAATTGATGTGCCCATTTTGCGCCGACCTGAACGATTTCACCGCAGAATTCGTGACCGACAATAATCGGATTTTCTGCAATGTCATTGGGAACGCGCTTGTGGTCTGCACCCTGTTCTGCGGCTTTGAAGGTAGACATACATACGGAGTCGGAAATAATGTGAGCTAAAATCTCATCATCTTTAATTTCCGGCAAATCGAATTCCTCCAGACGCAAGTCTTCCTTGCCATACAATCTGACTGCTTTTGTTTTCATTGTAGGTTCCTCCTCAAATGTTTTTTTATATCACATCTAACCCTGAGCTGCGAAGCTTATTCGCAACATCAGAAGGAAATGCGCTGTCTGATACCAAAATATCCACCTGCTCTGTGGTTGCAAAGGTGTAAGGCATTTGCCTGCCGAGCTTGGACGAATCCATCAGCACAATCACTCGCCCGGCTTTCTCGGCAATAGCACGCTTGAGCGCACATTCGTTGCCGTTGGCACAAGTAAACCCTGCTTCCGGCGTGAAGCCCGAGGCGGCAAAAAAGGCAAGCTCAATATTGACGTCTTTGATATATTCCATGGCTGTGGGACCTGCCACACAGACGTTTTCCCTCCCCAACTGTCCGCCGACCAGAAACACATCACAATTGGTGTGCTTTAAAAGCTCTAACGCAATATTGGGGCCGTTGGTACATAAAAACAGGCCGCTTTTGGGAAGGCAGTTGGCAAGATGCAAAACCGTTGTGCCCGGATCCAAATAAAGCGACCGCTCGGAGCCGATCAGCTTTTTTGCCTTTTGGGCAATTTCTGCCTTCTGCTCCACATTTTGATGAATACGTTTGGAAAAAGAATCTTCCTTATTATATATGTCGGCAAAGGCAGACAGAGAACGGGCGCCGCCCTTAATGCGAACAATCAGCCCTGCATCCTCCAATTTAATCAAATCGCGACGAAGTGTCATAGAGGATACATCGGGAAACTTTTTTTGGAGCGCAGATAAAGTGACCGTCTGGTGCAGACGGATGAATTCAGCCATTTCCTTCAATCTCTCGTTCACCATATACCCTCCTTTGCCGTATTTTTGTCATCCTACATTATTATATAACACAATAACACAACTGTCAAGAGAAAAATGTTAATTTTTCACATGATTTTCACACGAACGAACATTTTTCACAACATGTACCTTTTTGCCAAGACACAATGCATCAATTTGGGATTTTGCACAAAAAACCGAAAAAAATATGAAATAAACAACAGGAAAACAGAATAACAGAACAAGAATACATATATACAGACTTGCACTTTTTGTATATAATTGATATGCATGGAATATCGAAAGGACTGTGCACAAAAAGCATGGTTCGGACGATGTAAAATTGAAAGGAGAACAGAATATGAAAAAGTGTATGGCAATTCTCTTATGCGTTCTCACGTTGATCTCCGGTGTTATCATGGCAAATGCTGCTTTCAGCAGCCAGGTTTCTTTGGACTTCAACGCTTTGGATGCTTCCAACATGTGGAACTTCACCACAAAGCTGGGTGCTTACTCTCCCGGTATCTCCAACGGTGTTTTGAAGGCTATCAACTCCGTTAAAGGTCACGGTGGTTTCTTTGCTTCCGAAGCAATCAAAACCCCCGCTGTATTCGAATTTGATGTATTGCTCACCGGTACCAACAAAGCCTACGAAATGGCATATGTCGGTTTCCGTCTGGCCAACAACACCGACAACCCCTCCAACAGCGCACAGGGCGTTTGGATGTTCTTGGGTTATGACGCACTGTATGTTCGTTCCCAGGGTGAATGGGGCGACATGAGCGGTAGCGGTTTCTCTCTTCCCAGATTGGAGTTTGAACAGAAATATTATTTGGATAAGCCCAACGCAGACGGTACCAAGAAGCGTATTCGTTTCTACGATGGCGGTGGCTCTACCATTTATGTTTACATCTCTTTGGACTGCGGCGCAACATGGGAACCCGTCGGCGAAGTTCGCAACTGTGTTTCCAACAGCCGTGTTACCGTTTATGACGTGCAGAACGGCAAGAACAATGCTCGTGGTTCCGCAGACGTTAAGACCCTGCAGAATCCCGGTTACATCGGTATCTGGCTTCACGAACATACCTACGTTGCAGCAGAATTTGCAAACGTTCTGATTGCAAACGTTTCTTCCAACGACAATGGTAGAACCTACAGCTACACTCAGTTCAAGTTCAAGGACGTTTCCGCACAGGCTATCACTGTTGACAATGCAAAGATGACCATTGCAGCATCCGTTCCTTACGATGCAAGGCTTTGGGAAATGGCTATCGAACCCGTTGCAGGTCAAACGGTTACCGTTGACGGCAAGAATATTGCCAATGGTACGGTTAACTTGTATGCACCCGACGGCAAGGCAAGCTCCCATACCGTTAAGTGCGGCACCGATGAATACACCATGACCTTGTATCAACAGGGTGCTCCCGCTAACACCGGTGACTACATAGGTGTCCGTGATCTTGCTATTATTAATGCTGCAGACTCCACGCTGATCACCGACTACTGCTCCATCGAAGACTACTATGATGGTTACGAAGAAGGCAATGCTT
>JAFPCL010000079.1 GCA_017390225.1 Clostridia bacterium | reverse complement strand
GCTTACGATTACCGGCTGCTTTATCAATGCCTACATTATGCTTCCGCTTTACAGCGAGTTCATGCCGATTGAAAGTATTATTGCCCAAGGTGCTGCGATCTGGCCGGCAATTGACAGTACGTTTATGTTCGTTTTGCTTTGCGTTGCTCCGTTTAATTTCCTGAAGGGCATTTTGAATGCACTTGTTGCTTTTATTCTCTATAAACGAATTTCCCACCTGATCAAAAAATAACGGAGGCTCTCATGGATAATTCTACGGTATGCCGTATCGAGCATGTGACATCCCATTACACAACGGAGGATGACACCCAAAAGCTTGTATTGGATGATATTTCTTTAGATATTCGCCGCGGCGAGTTCCTTGCGGTACTCGGTCGCAACGGCAGTGGTAAAAGCACCCTTGCCAAGCATTTAAACGCGATACTTTTGCCCTCCGGCGGTAAAGTATGGGTTGATGGCATGGACACCACGGACGAAGAACTTCTATTTGAGATTCGTCGCCGTGTCGGCATGGTATTTCAAAATCCGGACAATCAATTGGTTTCTTCCGTTGTGGAAGACGATATTGCCTTTGGGCCTGAAAATTTAGGTGTTTCTCGAGAGGAAATCCGCGCTCGCGTGGATGAAGCATTAGAAGCAGTGGGGCTGACAGAATATAAAGACCGCTCCCCGCACATGCTCTCCGGCGGTCAAAAACAGCGTGTTGCCATTGCAGGCATTATTGCCATGCGCCCCGATGTCGTGGTTTTAGATGAACCCACCGCCATGCTTGACCCTAAGGGGCGAGATGAAGTCATGGAAACCATGATGCTTTTAAATAAAGGCATCCACATGACTGTGGTTCTTATCACGCATTTTATGGAAGAGGCAATTATGGCAGATCGCGTTTGTGTACTGTCTGACGGAAAGCTTGCTCTTTCAGGAAGCCCCGCTTCTGTGTTTTCCGAAGAAGAAACGCTTCAAAAATTGGGGCTTACCCTTCCGCCTGCCGCCGCTATCGCACAGGGACTTCGAAAAGAAGGTTATCCCATTCCGAAAGACTGTCTGACCATGGATGCTTTGGCAAAGGCCATCTGTCCCTATTTGAAAGAAGGTTTCCCATGTTCACATTAAATCATGTATCATATAGCTACAAAGCCGACTCACCCGTCCGTGCACAAGCATTGTCGGATATTTCTCTTTCTATAAAAAAAGGCGAATGTGTTGGACTCATCGGGCATACGGGTTCGGGAAAAAGCACCTTGGCGCAGATTCTGTCCGGTCTATTGACGCCTACAAGCGGAACGGTTTCTTTTGAAGATACACCACTGTTTATCAAAAACAAATTTAATCGTGCTCTTCGTGGACAAATCGGACTTGTGTTTCAATATCCCGAATATCAGCTCTTTGAAGAAACGGTTTTAAAAGATATTGCCTACGGCCCAATGAATCTGGGGGCAACACAAAGCGAAGCTTTTCATAAAGCCCGCACTGCGGCACAGCTTCTTGGCTTATCCGAAGAAGTGTTCGACAAATCACCCCTTCAATTATCCGGCGGTCAAAAACGCCGTGTTGCTATTGCAGGGATTCTCGCCATGGAGCCACAGGTGCTGATTTTGGACGAGCCCACAGCAGGGCTTGATCCCGAAGGCAGAGAGGAACTTTTAAAAATTTTAAAAAATCTTCACAAATCCACAGGCAATACAACCATTCTTATTTCTCACAGCATGGATTTCGTTGCCGGATTCACAGAACGCATCATTGTTTTAAACCGCGGCTCTCTTTGGATGGACGGCACACCGCAGGAAATCTTTTCCGATCCCGAAAAGTTAAAAGTTGCAGGTCTTGCACCCCCGCCTGTGTCAGAGCTGTTTTCGCTTTTTGGCTTCCCTGTTCCTCCCGTCTTCACGGCAGAAGAAGCCGTCAGTGCCCTTTTGCCATATATGCATCAAGGAGGTGGAAGTGTATGCAAATGACCATCGGACAACACTTTCCCGGGGATTCTTTTCTGCACAAGCTGGATCCGAGAACAAAACTTTTATGGACGGTTTTTTACATGATACTTCTCTTCGCCGTGAAAACCGTTGTAGGTTTTTCTCTTTTCTTGGTGTACACAATCTTTGTGGTTCTTTTAACAAAGATTCCCTTTCGTTTTTATTTGCGTGGGCTAAAGCCGTTGTTGTTTTTGATGCTCTTCACCGGCGTATTCAATGTATTTCTCACGCCCGGCGCACCTTTATTCACCATTCCCTATCTCGGGTGGAGTGCCAGCCGTGAAGGTTTGGTGCTTGCGCTTTTAACCATGTTCCGCTTGCTTCTTTTAGTCATCGGCACCTCGGTTTTAACCTATACCACCTCGCCGATTTTGCTCACAGATGGTTTGGAGCATCTCATGCGCCCTCTGGCACGATTTCGTTTTCCTGCCCATGAAATTGCCATGATGATGACCATTGCCCTCGCTTTATTCCGACACTTACGGAAGAAACGGACAAGATCATCAAAGCGCAAACGGCGCGCGGTGCGGATTTTATGCACGGTAATCTTATGCAACGAATCAAAGCCTTAATTCCGCTTTTAGTTCCACTGTTTATCAGTGCATTTCGTCGTGCTGATGAGCTGGCAACGGCAATGGAATGTCGATGCTATCATGGCGGTGAAGGACGCACCAGCCTTAAACAGCTTTTATATACAAAAAAGGATCTTTGGTTTGGCTTGTCTTTTCTTTTGCTGTTGGCAGGTGTTATTTTATCTCAAATATATTTCCCCCATTTTTAAGAGGTATTTATGCGAAACATTGCACTCAATTTAGCTTATGACGGTGCTGCCTACCACGGTTGGCAACGACAAAAAAATGGTATAACGGTTCAAGAAGTCTTGGAAGACACCCTTTCTAAAATCGTTAAAGCCCCTGTCACTGTATACGGATGCTCCCGTACCGACAGTGGTGTACACGCCCTTTCTTATGTAGCAAATTTTAGAGCGGAAACAAAAATTCAGATAGGACGTAAAGAAACTAAGGGGCGCGGTGCGGGCGCTGATCCCGAAAAAGGAAAGTTGTCTGCCGAAGAAAATGAGGCTGAAATAGAACAAGCCCTATCTGAGTGTGAGATGGTGTTTATCACAGCGGGAATGGGTGGTGGTACAGGAACAGGCGCAGCACCTGTCGTTGCAAAAATCGCGCAGAAACTCGGTATACTGACGGTTGCAGTTGTGACAAAACCGTTCTCGTTTGAAGGCAACAGAAGAATGAAGAAGGCTGAGGAAGGAATACAAAACCTTGAAAAATATGCCGATGCTTTGATCGTAATACCAAATGAAAACTTGAAGCATATTTCCAACTCAAGAATCACCCTTAGTAATGCTTTTGCCATTGCCGATGATGTGCTGATGCAGACCGTAAAGAATTTGGTAGAACTTATTCAGAATACGGCATTTATCAACTGCGACTTCGCCGACATAAGCACTATTTTGAGAAAATCGGGATATATTCATACGGCAACTGGCAGGGCGGTCGGAAAAGATAAAACGCAAAAAATTATTGAGCAATTGAAATGCAGCGAACTTTTGAATATATCAATCGATGAAGCGACTGGGGTGTTATTGTATATTACTATCGCTGGTAATGTTGCGCTTGAAGATGTAGATGAAATTTCGTCGGCAGTTTCCGGAGTTTCCGATCCAAGCGTTAATTTGATATTTGGATTGAATTTTGATAAAAGCTTGGATGACGAGATTAAAGTTCTTCTCGTTGCGACACACAAAATTGAAAATAAAGCATAACGCTAAAATGCCGTGTGGACAAAATGGGTGCTGTTGACAAACGCATAAAAAGCAAAAGCAGACACGCATTTTGAACGTATCTGCCTGTAAAAAGTTGTGTTTTTCGCAATAGTAGCTGCCTTGTGAGCAGCTTCACCATGCGCTTTAGGTTTAATGCGGTCGCGGAAAGAAGGCAATGCATAAATGCCTTGCCCAAGCCCCGCGTCCGCACACGTTTCAAATTATGGTTTGCTTTTTGATGCGAGAAATTGCCCTCACACCAGATCTGCCGAAGTCTCATTGCCGCGTAATATTCCGGTGTATCGTTCTT
>JAFPCL010000078.1 GCA_017390225.1 Clostridia bacterium | reverse complement strand
TTTTGATTACGGCACACCGCCGTGAAAATTTGGGCGAGCCCATGCATCATATGTTCCGTGCCATTCGTCGCATTTTGGACGAAAACCCGGATATTAAAGCCATCTACCCCATCCATATGAATCCCGTCGTTCGCCAAACAGCCGCCGAAGAGCTGGGCGGTATGGATCGTATTCATATTATCGAGCCTCTGGATGTTTTGGATTTCCACAATTTTATTGCCAAAAGTTATCTGATTCTTACTGACTCGGGCGGCATCCAGGAAGAAGCTCCCTCGCTCGGAAAGCCCGTGCTTGTCATGCGCGACACCACAGAGCGTCCCGAAGGCATTGCCGCCGGCACTTTGAAGCTGGTCGGCACAGAAGAAGAAACCATTTATGAAAACTTCCATCGCCTTCTCACCGACAAAGCGCTCTATGATTCCATGAGCCACGCCGCCAACCCTTACGGGGACGGATTTGCTTGCCGTCGCATCGCCGATATTTTAACGGCAAATTAATTGTATAGGAGTTTGCCATGTACGCAAAATATTTCAAACGCCCCTTTGATTTTATATGCTCTTTGCTAGCATTGATTGTTTTATCGCCGGTCCTTTTGATTCTTTACATCTTAATCCGTTGTAACATGGGTGCCCCTGTTCTTTTCCGCCAAACCCGTCCGGGCAAGGATGAAAAGCTCTTTGATATATATAAATTCCGCACCATGACGAGCAAAAAAGGGCCCGACGGAAAGCTTCTCCCCGATGCAGAACGCCTGACAAAGCTTGGTCTTTTTCTTCGCAAAACCAGTCTGGATGAGCTTCCCGAACTTATTAACATTCTCAAAGGTGATATGAGTCTTGTAGGGCCCCGTCCTTTGTTCGTACAATATCTTCCTTTATATAATGAAGAACAAAAAAGACGACATACCGTGCGTCCCGGTCTTTCGGGGCTTGCGCAAGTCCACGGCCGAAATGCCCTGACCTGGGAAGAAAAATTTGAATGGGATATTCGCTACGTTGACAATATCACCTTCCTTGGTGATATGCGAATTATATTTGAAACCGTGTGGAAAGCTTTCATCCGTCAAGAGGGCATCAGTCATGAAGGTTCTGCAACCATGGAAGTTTTCACAGGAACAAAGCAGGAGTGATTACATGCGCGTTGTCCAAATCAATTCCGTTGCCACGGGAAGTACCGGCTCTATCGCCAAAAAGCTAAGTTCTGCCATGACACGGGAAGGCATTGAAAACCGCATATTTTACGGCATTGGCAACAGTGATTTTGCCGATGCACAGAAATTTGGTGATATGGGTTCTTTGCGGATGCATCAGCTCGCCACGCGACTTTTAGACCGGCATGGCACAGCATCGGCTACCCCCACAAAAAAAATGATAGAAGCCTTAAAAGCTTTTCGCCCCGATATCGTTCACTTACATAATATTCACGGCTTTTATCTTCATATTCCTCTTTTGTTTTCCTATTTAAAAGAAAATCACATTCCGGTTCTCTGGACAATGCACGATTGCTGGGCATTCACGGGACACTGTGCTCATTTTCAGCAAATTGCTTGTGAAAAATACAAAACAGGATGCAGAGAATGTCCCGGACTTTCTGCCTATCCGCGCAGTTGGTATATCGATCGCAGTCAAAAAAATTACGAAGAGAAAAAAGCATGGTTTCAAGGTTTTGAGAGTTTGCACATTGCCGCACCTTCTGTTTGGCTGAAGGACAGATTATCGGAAAGTTTTTTTAAAGACTATCCTGTTCATGTCGTCCACAACGGCATTGCTCTGCATACATTTTCAGACAAACCGATAAAAAAGCCGGATTGGGCTTCCGGTAAGCGTATTTATTTAGGAATTTCCGCACAATGGATTCCCGAGAAAGGGTTTCACGATTTTCTCTCCATGGCAAATATGCTATGCGAGGACGAACTTCTCGTTTTGGTCGGCGATGGACCAACGGATGTACCGAAAAATATCATTCGTTTTCCGCGCACCGGCACAGCAGAGGAATTGATTGATTACTACCACATGGCAGATGTGTTTGTCAATCCTACCCACTGCGACACCTTCCCCACCGTCAACATGGAAGCTTTGGCTTGCGGAACGCCTGTGGTCACATATGACGTGGGTGGTAGTGCCGAAATTCCCGACGACACCTGCGGTGCTTCTGTCTCCGTCGGCGATACCAACGGACTTTTGCAACATGCCCGTCGGCTGGCAGTACTGCCGGATATTCGCACACGTTGTATAACCCGTGCCGCCTGTTTTTCGGAAGAACAACAGCTTTCTGCTTATATGCAGTTATATCATACTATTGGAGGTTTAAAACAATGGATATACTGATCACCGGTGCCAACGGCTTTGTGGGAAAAAATGTAGTGGCAGAGCTTTCGACCCACAAAGATAAAACCGTTCTCCCCTTTGACATGGATACCCCCAAAGAAAAATTAAAGGAATACGCTAAAATTTGCGACTTCGTTCTTCATTTTGCCGGTGTCAACCGTCCGCAGACCGAAGATGAATTTATCATCGGCAACACAGGCTTTACGGGCGAGCTGATTGATGCCTTGCGGGAAGTCGGAAGCCGTGCACCGATTCTGATGACCTCTTCTATTCAAGCTACCCTTGACAACAGCTATGGCCAAAGTAAGCTCTCTGCCGAAAATCTTCTGTTCGCTTATGAAAAAGAAACCGGTGTTCCGGTCTATGTTTACCGTATGCCCAACATTTTCGGAAAATGGTGTCGTCCCAATTACAACAGCGCTGTTGCTACATTTTGTTACAATACAGCACGGGATCTCCCCATCACGGTCACCGATCCCAATCGTATGATGAAGCTTGTGTACATCGATGATATTATGGAAGAAATTTTCCGTGCCATGGAAGGCAATGTCACAAAAGACGGTGACTTTTGTACGATTGCTCCCATTCATAACATTCTTTTAGGCGATATGGCTACGCTCATCGCCTCTTTCCCCGAAAGCCGCAAAACGCTCAAGGCAATCGATATGTCCGATCCTTTAACAAGAAAAATGTATGCCACCTATTTAAGCTATATTCCCAAAGATGCTCTTGCCTATGATCTGAAAATGAATGTGGATGACAGAGGTTCTTTCACGGAATTCTTAAAAGGCTCTGCCATGGGGCAAATTTCCGTCAACATTGCCCATCCCGGCATTGTGAAGGGAAACCACTGGCATCATACGAAAAACGAAAAGTTTTTGGTTGTGGCAGGAAAAGGCGTCATTCGCTTTAAGAATTTTTTCGAAGACGATGTGATTGAATATCACGTTGATGGCTCCAAACTCACGGTTTTGGATATTCCCACCGGCTATTCTCACAACATTGAAAACACCGGCGACACAGATCTTGTCACAGTGATGTGGGCAAGCGAGCCCTTTGATCCCCATCATCCCGACACGTATTTTATGCCGCTGTAACTGTCTGTACAATATACTACATTTTTAAGAAAGGTGTGATTGTCGCGCATGCCCCTTCTTTCCGTCTGCTATATTCTTATTGTTTTTCTGGGCATTTTGTTAAAACATCACCGAACCGCATACATTGTCACCATAACAACCATGTTGACTCTGATTTCCGGATTACGTCATATTGACATTGGTCTCGATACCGAAGTTTATTACAGTTTATTTGAACAATCCAAAAGTTTTGGTATGGATATTCCCTTATCCCGCGATCTTGAGACCGGTTATTTATGGTTTCAAATGATGTTTTCTAAAATTTTCCCCTCTTTTCACTTCTTTTTGCTCTTCATCGCCGTCTTTTTCCACGTTGCATTTGCGAGGGTGGTGCACCGCTATTCCCCCGATCCCCTTTGGAGTTATCTTTTTTATTATGTTCTGTTCTTCTCCTTTTACGGCGTGACAGGACTTCGGCAGACCATAGCTGCCGCTCTCTGCTTGATGGCTATCCCTTTTATAGAGAAAAAGAAACTGATTCCGTTTATCATTCTCGTTATGTTGGCAACAAGTTTCCACACCATTGCCATTGTATTTCTTCCGGCGTATTTTTTACTTCAGATTAAAATTTCACGACCCTATTTGGTCATTGCCAGTATCGGCATTGCCATTATGATGATTTTGCAACAAACAATTTTGCGTCAGGTAACCGATTTTTTCGTCAATCTCACCGGTGATGAGCATTATGATTCATACGGCAATACGCGTTTTGCCATTTTGAACTACGCAATTTACACATTTACACTGACCCTTGCAGCCGCCTTGTTTTTCCGGAAAACGCTCAAAAAATTTCCGAAAGCCAAGTATTTTTACAACAGTATGTTGATCGGCTGTGCGCTGGTCATTACAGGACTCCAGCGCTTAACCATGTTCTACTCCATCGGTACCTGTTTTGTTATTCCCTATGTGATGGATGCTTTTGAAGACAAGCGTTTTTTACGATTTGCGCAAAAAATCATGATCATTGCATTATTCTTTTTACATTATAAAAGTAT
>JAFPCL010000005.1 GCA_017390225.1 Clostridia bacterium | reverse complement strand
TTTCGGATTCATTACACATTCACACTTTCTGCCATTTCCAGCATCAGTTTGATTCGGTTTTCCTGATTGACACCGGAAGCACCGGCATCATAATCAATGGCAACAATATTCAGGTGTGGATTTTTTTCTTTCAGCGGCTTCATCATCCCCTTGCCGAAAATATGATTCGGCAGGCATCCGAAGGGCTGTGCACAGATAATATTATTCACGCCACGTTCTGCCAGTTCCAGCATTTCGGCAACCAAAAGCCAGCCTTCTCCCATTTTCGCACCCAGGCTAACATAGCCTTCGACCAATGAAACCACATGATCAAAGGGCGTCGGCGGCGTGAAATCACATTCTTCTTGCATAATGCCAATCATTTCGTTCTGTTTTTTCTTCAAATATGCATATGCCATGTTCATAATCGTTGAAGAAAGCCACCGATCACCATACAACGTGTGATCCATCTTTCCGGCATACACACAGTACAAGAAGAAATCCAACAGCCCGGCGGCAACGACCTCTGCACCTTCTTCCTGCAGAAAATCCTCTAAATTATTATTGGCA
Source organism: Clostridia bacterium (assembly GCA_017390225.1). Lineage (GTDB taxonomy): Bacteria > Bacillota > Clostridia > CAKSNL01 > HGM11501 > RGIG1017. Next base: position 7,846 of record JAFPCL010000005.1, on the reverse strand, counting down.
AGCGGCGAAAACTTCACATAGATTTCGCCCACAATGCCGACTTTTATTCTTTTTTCTTCCCGCAAGGGAATATTTTTAAAATCCCGAATGATCGCACGGTAGTTTTTCTTTCGTTTGGTCATATACAGCTTGTTTGTGCCGATTTCACGGGATAAATATTCAATCCACCGATTTGTGACCTCTCGGGTCTGATAGGGATAAACCTCATAGGGCAAACATTGCCGCTGCAGAGAATGGATCAGATCACCGTAGGCAACGGCATGCACCAGCTTTTGCCACAATGCCAAATCTGTTTTAAAGCCGGGATGCTTTTCTATCCCTTGCATGCTCAGCGAGATTACGGGCACATAGTCGTATCCTGCTCTTGCCAGAGCCTTGCGAAGCAGATAAATATAATTGGATGCACGGCATCCGCCGCCGGTCTGGAACATAATGAGCGCCACTTTATGCGGATCATATTTTCCGCTTTCGATGGCATCCAAAAATTGCCCAATGACCAACAGTGCGGGATAGCACATATCATTGTGCACGTAGCGAAGCCCCATTTCACGGATATGCGGCCCTTCCGTTTCCAAAAGCTCTGCATGATACCCACTGGCATTGAGTGCTTCTACGACCAATTTAAAGTGAATCGGAAGCATATTCGGTGCCAGGATCGTATATTCTTTTTTCATTTTCTTTGTGAAAACAACATACTCTTTACTCATCGCCCTGTTCTCTCTCCTCCAAAGCACCTAAAAGACTGCGCAAACGAATTTTCACAGCACCCATGTTGGTAATTTCATCAATTTTAATTTGCGTGTACAGCGCACCTTCACGCTCCAGAATCGAGCGGATTTCATCGCTTGTCACCGCATCTACACCACAACCGAAGGACACCAGTTGAACCAACGATGTTTTTTCCTCTTTTGCCGCATACATGGCCGCCCGATACAGTCTGGCGTGATACGTCCACTGATTCAGAACATGCATATCGGGCATCGGTGCCAAATGACAGATGCTGTCCTCACTGACGACCACAAAGCCCAGAGAAACCGCCAGCTTATCGATTCCGTGACCGACCAAAGGATCGATATGATACGGTCTTCCGGAGAGAACCATTACACGAAGACCGTGCTCTTTAGCATAGGAAACCGCTTTTTCGCCCTCTTCTTTGATAAAGGCTTTGTATCTTGCAAGTGCTTCAAAACCCTTTTTAATCGCCGTTTTCCACTCGTTTTTCGTTATGTCGGGATAAGCTTCACGGAAAGAAGCTTGCATTTCCTTTGCCAGCTCTTTTTGATTGTTGATATTCAGATAGGGATAGAAAAATTGTAATTCACCCAGTGCGTCTACAGCTCCGGTCAAAAGCTCGGAATAATAGGCAACCACGGGACAATTATAGTGATTGTCCGAAAGCTTTTCATCTATATTGTATGTGAGGCTGGGGTAGAAAATGGCATCCGGCTTCTTTTTGAGCAATTCTTCAATGTGTCCGTGCATGAGCTTTGCCGGGAAACAAACCGTGTCGGACGGAATGGTAAACTGCCCTTTTTCATAAACACGTCTGGTGGACATGGGGCTGACCAAAACTTCAAATCCCAATGCCGTAAAAATCGTGTGCCACAGGGGCAAAAGCTCATACATCCCCAGTGCCAAAGGAAGCCCGATGGTGCCTCTTTTCCGTTCACCGGGAACAAAGCTTTTTAAATACTCTCTTTTTTTCTCATATAAATTCGGAAGCTGTGCCGCTTCTTTCATGCCTAACCCTTTTTCACACTGATTTCCCGAAATAAATTTTTCACCGCCGGGGAACGTGTTGACGGTCAAGTGACAGCTGTTGGTACATCCCTTGCAGATGAGTGACTGCTTTTGCACCGAAAAGTCTTTTAACTCTTCCTTTCCAATCAGCGCAGACTCTTTGGCACGCATGGCATACAATGCCGCACCGTAAGCGCCCATGAGTCCTGCAATATTCGGACGGATAACATCCTGCCCCAGCTCTCGTTCAAAGGCACGCAAAACGGCATCGTTTAAAAAGGTTCCGCCCTGTACCACGATTCTTTTTCCGATCTCTTTGGGATCTGCGGTGCGAATGACTTTATAAATGGCATTTTTGATAACACTGACAGACAGCCCTGCGGAAATGTCTTCTACCGTTGCGCCGTCCTTTTGTGCTTGCTTCACCGAAGAATTCATAAATACCGTGCAACGGCTTCCGAGGCTCACGGGCTTTCGGGCGTAAATCCCCTTTTGGGCAAACTCCTGCACCGTGTGCCCCAGTGCTTTGGCGAAGGTTTCCAAAAACGAGCCGCAACCGGAAGAGCATGCTTCATTGAGCATGATACTGTCAATGGCGCCGTTTGCTATACGGAAACACTTCATGTCCTGTCCGCCGATATCTATAATAAAATCCACATCCGGCATAAAATGACTTGCCGCCGTGTAGTGTGCCATGGTTTCGACCAAACCGAAATCCACATGATATGCTTTTCTCATCAAATCTTCGCCATATCCCGTGACACTGCTGCCGGCAATAACCACGCGACCTTCAATCTGATCGTATATTTTAAGAAGCTGTTCTTTCACAACAGATAAAGGATCTCCTAAATTGGAGGCGTAGTAAGAATATAATATTTCTTTATTTTCCGACAAAAGAACAAGCTTTGTTGTTGTACTGCCGCAATCAATGCCCAGATATGCTTTTCCCGTATAGGAAGAAAGCTCCCGCTCGGGCACCGATGCCTTTTTATGGCGATTGCAAAAGGCTTTGTATTCCTCTTCTCCTGCAAACAACGGCTCTAAAAATTCCTGATCCGAAACCACTTCTGCTTTTTCTATGATTTCTTTTAATTCCTTTAGCTGATAGCTTGTTGTCGTTTCTTTTGCATACAAAGCCGCCCCATAGGCTACGGCAAAGCGCGCATACGACGGAAAAATTGCCGTTTCCTCCGTCAGCTTCAGTGTTTCTTTAAATCTCGCTTGCAGTCCTTTGCAGAAAAACAAGGGGCCGCCCAAAAATACGACCTTTCCTTTGATTTTCTGCCCTTGGGCAAGGCCTGCAATCGTCTGGTTGACAACGGCTTGATATATGCTTGCCGCAATATCCTCTTTGCTTGCCCCTTGATTTAAAAGAGCTTGCAAATCGGTTTTGGCAAACACGCCGCACCGAGAAGCAATGGGATAGATTTTTTGGTAGTTAAGACTGAGCTCATCCAGCTCATCTGCCGTCACATTTAAAAGCGTTGCCATCTGATCAATAAAAGCACCCGTACCGCCGGCACAAGTGCCGTTCATACGGGCATCAATGCCACTGCCGAAAAAGATAATTTTTGCATCTTCGCCGCCCAGCTCCACAGCACAGGAAACATCGGGCAATAAAAGCTTGATGGCTTTGGATTCGGCATAAACCTCCTGCACGAAAGAAAGACCGCCGGCACGAGCAATCCCAAGCCCTGCCGAACCGGAAACAGACACACCTAAAGAGGCGTTTTCACAAATCGGACGAAGCTCTTCCAAAAGAGATAAAACCGTTTCTTTGATTTGCGAAAAATGCCTTTGATATTTTTCAAATATAATTTTTTCATTTTCAACCAGAACAACTTTGGCTGTTGTGGAACCGATATCGATTCCCAAAGATAAAATGCGGCTGCTTTGTTCCATGTCTTTTTTCTCCGATGCTTTTTTCTCATTTTCAAGTATACTATTTTTTTCGGCATTTGTCAACTTTTTTAGTGTGAATCTGCGGTTAAATTACAGTTAAAAATATTTTAAAAAAACAAAAATGCAGAAAACCAAAATTCTTGATTTTCTGCATCAAAACAGTTCTTCCATTTCTTCTTTTAGGTGAAGTGCATTTAAAACATCCAAAAGCGCATTGGCGGAAAGTCGTGCCGGAAGCTTCATTTTTCGCTGCAATTCCATTCTTTTTTGTCTGCTGTTCTCCGATCCTGAAAGCCCCCACCGCATAAGATCCGCTTTTGTAATCTTTTCATTTTCTTCCCTATCCTCGGTTGCCCCTGCTTTTATAATCGCGTCAATAATAATCTCATCGGGCACGCCCTCTACCCCTAAAAGACCTTCCTTGGAGGGCTTGTCTTTTCTCTTTTCTTTTCCCGGGATGTCGGGAATATAAGCCTCTTTGATATATCTTTTATCCACGGCACTTTTGATATAATTCCGAATTTGAAAGCCGGCTCTGTCCGGATCTGTTAAAATAATCAATCCGCGCGATTGTGCCAAACGCCGAAGGGCAGGAAGCATATCCTTATCCCGATATATACGAAAGCCATCGGTTGTCAAAATTAAAGCATCAAACAAAGCGGAAAGGCGTTCTTTATCGTAACGCCCTTCCACTACAATGACTTCTTTTACAGAAATCTTATTCATGCTTTTTCGATTTTTTCTCTGCCCATATAAGGACGAAGAACTTCGGGAATCGTGACGGAACCGTCGGCATTCTGGTAGTTTTCTAAAATAGCGGCAACCGTTCTGCCGATAGCAACACCGGAACCGTTTAAGGTGTGGACAAACTGCGTCTTATCCTTGGGATCATTCTTATAACGAATATTGGCTCTTCTTGCCTGGAAATCTTCGAAGTTACTGCAGGAGGAGATTTCTACATAGCGACCGTAGCTGGGCATCCAGACTTCAATATCGTATTTCATAGCGGCAGTAAAGCCCAGATCACCGACGCAAATGCGGACAACTCTGTAGGGAAGACCTAAGCCCTGAAGCACGCTTTCTGCATCGGCAACCAGCTTCTCAAGCTCTGCATAGGACTCCTCCGGTTTGGCAAATTTTACCAATTCTACTTTGTTAAACTGATGCTGACGAATCAGACCACGCGTATCTCTGCCTGCGCTACCTGCTTCTGCACGGAAGCAAGCGGTGTATGCACAATACTTAATCGGCAACTGTCTGCCGTCTAAAATTTCATCTCTGTGCAGATTAGTTACAGGAACTTCTGCCGTGGGAACAAGGAAAAATCCGTTGTTTTCCACCTTGAAAGCATCTTCTTCAAACTTCGGAAGCTGACCGGTGCCTGTCATGCTGGCACGATTGACCATAAAGGGCGGGAAAATTTCCGTATATCCGTTTTCTCCCGTATGGGTATCGAGATAGTAGTTGATAACAGCACGTTCCAGACGAGCACCCAAATCACGGTACACGGTTAATCTGGCGCCGGAAATTTTAGCGGCGGCTTCAAAATCTAAAATATTCAAATCCGTACCGATATCCCAGTGTGCTTTCGGTTCAAAATCAAAAGCTGTCGGTTCTTTAAAGAAACGAACGGGAATATTATCATCATCGGTATCACCGTCCGGCACTTCGGGATTGGGAATATTCGGGATTGTCAAAAGAAGCTTCTGCAGTTGTTCATCAATTTCACGAATTCTGGTATCGTCGTTTTTGATGCTTTCGGAAAGCTCTTTCATTTCAGCAAAAACAGCCGTGGTGTCCTCGCCTGCTTTTTTCAGTTGCGGAATCTGTTTGGACACTTCGTTTTGACGTGCTTTTTTCTGCTCACTGTCAAATTGAAGCTTTCTTTTTTCTTCATCCAATGCAAGAATAGCATCAATGTCCACATTTTCCTTTCTTCGGGATAAAGCGGCTTTTACTTTTTCTGTTTCATTACGAATAAGCTTGATATCTAACATTTTAGTCTTCCTTTCTGTTTACAATCAAATCAATAATTTCCGTTAACTGTTCTTTTGAATAATATTCGATTTCGATTTTACCCTTGTTATTTTTATCTGCAATCGTAACCTTGGTTGCCAATGCATCGGAAACCAAGCGTTCCACAGCCTTCATTTCCGGAGATTTTTTCTCCTTCTTTTCTTTTTTAGGCTTCTCTTCCGGCACTTTAGCCAGCTGTTCTGCCTGACGGACAGAAAGTCCTTCGGCAACAATTCTTCGTGCCAAAGCTTTCTGCGCTGTTTCTCCTTTAACGGATAAGATAGCCCTTGCATGGCCGGCGGAAATTGCGCCTTCTTCCAAAAGTGCCAGAACATCATCCGGCAAACTTAAAAGACGCATGGCATTTGCAACGCTACTGCGTGATTTTCCTACTTTAGCGGCAACTTCCTCCTGTGTTAAATCAAAGCGATCCATCAAATATTGATATCCTTCCGCTTCTTCCACAGGATTAAGATCTTCTCTCTGAAGATTTTCTACCAGCGCAACTTGTACGCTTATTTGATCGCCATAATCACGAACAATGGCAGAGATTGTTTCCAAGCCTGCTATTTTGCATGCTCTCCAACGACGTTCGCCGGAAATAATGCGATAAAATCCATCGTTTTCTTTAGCAACGATAATCGGCTGTATCAAACCGTTTTCACGAATAGATTCTGCAAGAGCAATCAGCTGTTCTTCATTAAAGACTTTTCTCGGTTGTTCGGGATTTGGCTCGACATCCGATATTTTCAGTTCCAGCACTTCCGCTTCCGATCTTTCCTGCTCCTGCTCAATATCCGGAAGCAATGCACCCAATCCTTTGCCCAATCCTTTTTTCGGCATTTATTTCACCATCCTTTTCTTTTTGTTTTTCTTTAAAAACTCTTCCGACAGTTCAATATATGCCTTTGAACCTTTGGACGATTTGTCAAAATATAAAATTGGCTCTCCATAGCCCGGGGCTTCACTCAATCGGACATTTCTGGGAATAATCGTTTTATATACCTTATCTCTAAAATGTTTTTTTACTTCATCGACAACTTGAATACAAAGATTGGTTCTTCCGTTGAACATGGTGAGCAATATACCTTCCCATTCCAATTCCGGTTGTATAGACTTTTTGATCATCTGTATCGTATTCGCCAGCTGTCCTAATCCTTCTAAAGCATAGTACTCACATTGGATAGGAACCAGTACGGTATCACTGGCGGCAAATGCGTTGATTGTAAGAAGCCCTAAAGAAGGGGGACAATCAATAAAAATATAATCAAACCGCTCTTTACAAGCATTTAAAACGGCTTTTAACTTAAATTCCCTTTCCTTCATATCCACAAGTTCGATTTCCGCACCGGAAAGATTCATGTTTGATGGTGCCAAATATAAATTTTTAAATTTTGTCTGCACAAGGCACTCATCAATCGAATCACCTTGGATAAACACATCATATATTGTCTTTTTGAGCCTTTTGCTTTCAACGCCAACACCGCTCGATGCATTCCCCTGTGGGTCGAAGTCCACAAGCAAAACTTTCTTTCCGGCGGCACCCAAGCATGCACTCAGATTGACAGAGGTCGTGGTTTTACCCACGCCGCCTTTTTGGTTTGCAACGGCAATTATTTTTCCCATAGCCTCGCCTCTTTTTTTAATTTTACTTATTATAGCACACAGCTAATGAAAAAACAAGTCTTTTTCTTCTTTTTTGTATGTTTTTAAACAAAATGTTTCACGTGAAACATTTTGCTTTTAAGCTCATTTTGTTTCACGTGAAACATTTTCCTGTTTTTTGATTTTAAAAAGAAAAGTAATTTCTCCGTTGTTATCCTGTTCTTTCATTTGAACAGCTATTTGTTCCCGTTCTGCCAACACGGCGGCTTTTCTCAGCGCAGTTCTAATAAGTTGTGTAATGTTAGAAACTTTAAAATCATCAGTGTGGGAAGCAATGCTGCGGATGTATTTAAGCGCACTCGAAGTGTTCAAATGATTCGCAATTATGTAGGATAAAACTCTATCAATTTGATCATGCCTTAACGCAAATAATGAATAAGCAACAGGCTCTTCAATATAATTCATGATTAAAGTTTTCATTCTTTCTTTGGTATGGTTAAGCAACAGAAGTTTTTTTGTAATCTCTTCGGTGCCTATTTGTAAAACAGCGGCTATGCTGTCTTCAGTCATCCCAGAAGCCATC
>JAFPCL010000004.1 GCA_017390225.1 Clostridia bacterium | reverse complement strand
CCAACATTTACAAATGTATTTCCGCTTTGATATGCCACAAAAACGCTTCCCTTATGCGGCGTGGCATAGGTCATGGATATGCCCTTTGATGCAGGAACATTTTCATAGTATAAAACATATTGCGCGCTCTGATTGATGCCGACACCGACACTATAGTCCGAAGCATCACCGTTGTTATCGATATAAACAGCATTTGAACGCTCTACCGTATTTTCAGCTTCAACACGCCAAAGATTCGAAGTTTCAGCATAAGTGACTACAGAACAAAGACAAAATACGAGAGATAAAAAAATCCATATCTTTTTCATATATTTCCTCTCCTGTTCTTTATTTTTGGCTTGCATGTCTGCCGGCAATCACGCCGCTTGTCCATGCCCATTGCAAATTGAAACCTCCGCAATCGCCATGAATATTGAGCATTTCACCGACAGCATATAAACCCGGGATTTTTCGACTTTGCATATATTCATCAAATTCACGAGTGTCTATTCCACCGGCGGTAACTTGTGCCTGCTGCCACCCTTGCGTGCCGGTAATCTTATATTTCCTTTCTTTAATCAGTGAAACCATGCGCACAAGGTCTGCGCGAGAAATACTGCTTGCAGGTGCTGTGTTTTTCAGCCCCGCATCTTTAATCACCGCTTGACCGATGGTTTTCTTTAAAAATCCGGTAAAATATTTTTCAATGGGAACACAAAGCTTTGTACGAGCATCTAAAATCGCCAACAGATGCTTGGAATCAAATTCAGGCAAAAGGTCAACTACCAATTCACAACCGGATTCCCTTGGCATAGCGGCGGTTAATTGCAAAATTGGCGGACCTGAAAGTCCATATTCCGTAAACAAAAGTTCTCCGTTTTCTTTAGCAATCAGCCGATCTTTATCATACATGGCAATGGAAGCATCCGTTTTTGTGCCTGCCAATGCTTTTGTGCCTTCTGTTTTCACAGGAACAAGCGCAGGCATAAGGGCACCTTTAGAATGACCGAGAGCTGTGAGAAGATGGTATGCACCGCCGCCGGATAATTGAGAAGCCGCTTTGCCGCCAACAGCAACAATCACCTTGTCACAAGCAAAATTGCCTTGATTTGTAATAACCGTAAAGCCTTTATCTGTTTTTATTTTCTTTGCTTCCACACCGGTACAAAGACGAATGCCTTTATCTTCGGCATATAAACGAAGCATATCGGAAACGGAAGCGGCTTGAAGACTATAGGGAAACAGCTTGTCTCCTTCCCTTTTCATGGGAATCCCCATATTTTGAAAAAACATAATCGTATCTTTAAGACCGAATTTATTGAAAGCACTTTCAACAAAGCGGATATCTCCGTGGTATCTTTTGGCATCCAGCTTTACGTTTGAAAGTTTGCATCGTCCGTTTCCTGTGGACAACAATTTTTTGAGGGCACGATCATTGCGCTCAAGCAAGACAACTTCGGCTCCTGTTTCAGCCGCAGCAATAGAAGCCGCAAACCCTGCAGCGCCTGCACCAATTACTGTTATTTTCATAATGTTCCTTTACGCACAATCACCCAAACGCATAAAATACGTTTGGGCAATGTGTTTTTTGTTATTAGTTTTGAAGTTCTTTTATGTGATCTGTACGTTCCCAAGGAAGATCGACGTCTTGTCTTCCGAAATGTCCGTATGCCGCCGTCTGCGCATAAATCGGTGCACGAAGACCGAGATTTTTGATAATCGCAGATGGGCGCATATCAAAAGTTTTAATCAAACGATCGTGAATTTCATTCACGGGAATTTTTTCTGTGCCAAAACAATCGACCATCACACTGACGGGTCTTGCAACACCGATAGCATAAGCAAGCTGAATTTCACAGCGATCCGCAAGCCCTGCCGCAACAACATTCTTTGCCATGTATCTTGCCATATACGCACCCGAGCGGTCAACCTTTGTCGGGTCTTTGCCGGAGAATGCACCGCCACCGTGGCGTGCATAGCCGCCGTAGGTATCTACAATAATTTTGCGACCTGTGAGTCCACAATCCCCGTAAGGTCCGCCGATGACAAAACGACCGGTGGGATTGACGAAAATCTTCATATCGGGAAGCATCATTTCTTCCGGAACAACTGCACGAATCACATACTTTTCAATATCGGCACGAATCTGAGAAAGCTCAACCCCATCGTCGTGCTGGGTGGATACAACGATGGTTTCAATACCGATTGGCTGATCATTTTCATCATAGGCAACGGTCACCTGGGTTTTTCCATCGGGGCGAAGATACGGAATCAAACCGCTTTTTCGCACTTCCGTGAGCTTTCGTGCCAATGTGTGTGCCATAGAAATCGGAAGCGGCATTTTTTCCGGTGTTTCATTGCAAGCATAACCAAACATCATACCTTGGTCACCGGCACCATGATCCAGCCCGTCGCCTTCTCCGTTTTTCGCTTCTAAAGAAAGATCGACACCCATAGCAATATCGGGAGATTGGCTGTGAATGCTGCAGGATACGGAGCAGGTCTGAGAATCGAAACCGACTTCGGAACTGTTGTATCCGATTTCACGAACAGCCTGTCTTGCAATTCCCTGAAAATCCACTTTAGCTGTCGTTGTAATCTCACCCATAATGGAAATGAGTCCTGTGGATGCAGTGACTTCGCAAGCAACACGTGCCATGGGATCTTCCTTTAAAATAGCATCCAGCACACTGTCTGAAATTTTGTCGCACATTTTATCGGGATGCCCTTCCGTCACCGATTCGGATGTGAATAAACGCTTAATCATTTTTAAATTACTTCCTCTCTTGTATTTCCTTTATGTCATGTTTATAATATCCGATATCACAGCACCGGCAATGACCATAGCTGCTGCTGCGGGAACAAAGCTCACACTTGGGAGCGGTTCTCCGCGTGGCACGGACATTTTCGGTACTTCATCCGACCATACACATTTAAGATGTCGAATGCCTCGGTTTTTTAGCTCACGACGCATCACACGTGCCAATGGGCAAACACTTGTTTTCATAATATCGCCGACTTGAAAACGTGTCGGATCCATTCGCATGGCAGTTCCCATAGAGCTGATAAGGGGAACATCTTTTTTTGCACATTCCTCTGCCAGCATAAGCTTCGCCGCCACATCATCGACGCAGTCAACGACATACGTGTACTGCGATACATCAAATTGGTCTTTTGTTTCTTCTTTATAATATACCGAAAAGCTTTGAATCTTTGATTTCGGCATCATATGTTTTGCACGTTCTTCCATCAGCTTAGCTTTATACTGTCCGATGGTATCGGATAAAGCAATCAGCTGACGGTTGAGATTGGAAACACATACCGTGTCCCCGTCCACAAAAGTGAGACTCCCGATACCGGCGCGTGTTAAGGCTTCTGCAACATAGCCTCCAACACCGCCGATACCGAAAATAATCACGTGTGCATTTTTAATGTTTTGATAGCCTTCCTCTCCATACAGAGGTATGCTTCGGGAAATTTCAGAATCCATAAATCTCACTCATCGGTTCAATATGACCTTCATTATCTGCAATACTGATGATTTTCACACTGACTGCACCTTCAGGAAGAACTTGCGGAAGGGTAAATTTCTTAATATTCAATCCTGTATCAAACATACGGAATTGACGTTCAACGCGAAGCAATCTGTTGTTTTCATCAAAGAAAGCAAGATAAACGCATGCATTCTTTGTCTTATTCAAACCATTCATTTTCGCCGTGAAGCTCTTTCCTGCTTTCAATACAGGCGCACCGTCATACACAGTTTTAACCGTGTATGCAATGGTGACATCACCGTCGGAATAGGTCAGTGTTCTGTCTTTGGAAT
>JAFPCL010000077.1 GCA_017390225.1 Clostridia bacterium | reverse complement strand
GGAAGATCGCCGTTTTCCATAAAGATACGGGAAGGCGTCTGGTTGGGGTTGCAACCATATTTTAAAAACAGTTCGTTCATCATGCACTACCTCTTTTCTTTAGTTACCGTTAATGATATTGGTGCGAACTTCTCCGGTCTTCACGTTGATGAAACGCACAAACAGAGAAATGCGGTTTTGCTCGTCTAAAGAGTCCCACAAATCCTTTGTGAAAGCATCCATGTCTTCTACGATTTCCACGCACTTGGGTTCACCCTTAAAGGAAGGCAGGGGATTGCCGTCTTCACAGTAGGTGTGAATCAAATGACCTACGCCTGCCTGCGGCTTTTCATAATGGAAATACTGGCGCAAGCAGATGCCGCCTTGATGCTTGAGAATCGAAAGCTTATAAGAGAAGCTATCATTTTCGCGGCAAACCACACCGGAGATACGAGGGGTGAAGTTCGGCTCGTCCGGCTCATAAGCACGGGTGGTGAGCGCATCTTCAAAGGTCTTTCCCTCTTTTAAGTAATCATACACCGTATCGGTCTGGTCGCCGTTGGTCACAACGGTGGTATCGCCCAGCACACGGACGGGAGAGTAAATAATCAAAGACGGATCTTCTAAAAGCTTGGGGTCTTTGGCTTCCGTGCGGATGCCCTCGCCATCCTCCACAAACACGCGATTGCGGCTGTTGACACTGCGACCCATGATAAAATAACCGATAACGGCTTCATTGCCGGAGGGCGTGCAACCAAGCACAATGCCGCGACCGGGATAAGCATTTCCTTTTAATTCTTTCATGTTCTTCTCCTCCTTAGTTTTTTTCTGCGTAAGTCTTGCACACGGCTTCGGTTGCCGCAGGCAAAAGCTCCCATTCTGCTTCTTCCATCACACGGCGCTGGAGAATCTCCGGGGTGTCACCGTCAAGCACAGACACCGCCTTTTGGGCAATAATCTCGCCGCCGTCGGTGATCTCGTTGACGAAATGCACCGTGGCGCCCGTGACCTTCACGCCCTTATCCAGTGCGGCGCGGTGAACACGAAGTCCATAAAAACCATCACCGCAGAAGGACGGAATCAGCGACGGATGAATATTTAAGATTCGTTTGGGATAGGCTTTTACAAAGCTTTCACTCAAGATGGACAAAAAGCCTGCCAAAACGATAATATCAATTTTTTCTTCTTCCAAAAGAGCGATCAGCTTTGCTTCAAAATCCTGCCCTTTGGGAATGTATTGATTTTTAATTCCGTGGTTTTCGGCGCGGGTGAGTGCATAGGCACTTTCTTTATCGGCAACCACCAAGGCAAGCTCTGCATGGGGCATTTTCCGGCTTCCTTGGCATCGATGATGGCTTGCAGATTGGTGCCGCCACCGCTGGCCAGCACGGCTACACGGGCTAACACAGAATCACCCCGTCGGTGCTCTCGACAACTTCGCCCAAGATATAGGCATCGGGAATCAAAGATGCCGCTTTTTCTGCATCTTCTGCCGCCACGATGACAGCCATGCCGACACCCATATTGAAGGTGTTGAACATATCGCGTTCGGGAATATTTCCTTCCTGCTGAAGAAGCTTGAAGATGGGAAGAATACGGATGTCTTCTTTCTTTACTTTCACGGACAAGCCTTCGGGAAGGCTTCTGGGAATATTTTCATAGAAGCCGCCGCCGGTAATGTGCGATGCGGCTTTCACTTTTACGTTTGCCATCAGCGTCTGCATATCACGGACATAGATTTTGGTGGGGGTTAAAAGCTCTTCGAAGAGTGTTTTTCCCAGTTCGGGATAGAACTTATTGGCACCTTCGGCTTCTACATCAAATACGCGGCGCACCAGAGAATAACCGTTGGAATGAATACCGGAGGACGGAAGTGCAATAACCTTGTCCCCTGCTTCCACATGGTCAGGACCAATCATTTTGGGGCGATCGACCATACCCACAGCAAAACCTGCCAGATCGTATTCCTCTTCACCATAGAAACCGGGCATTTCTGCCGTTTCACCGCCGATCAAGGCACAGCCGGCTTGCACGCAACCTTCTGCGACACCGGAAACAATCGCGGCAACACGTTCGGGCACATTCTTTCCTACAGCAATATAGTCTAAGAAGAACATGGGAGAAGCACCACAGCATACAACGTCGTTGACACACATGGCAACGCAGTCGATACCCACGGTATCGTGCTTATCTGCCAAAAATGCCAGCTTCAATTTGGTGCCGACACCATCGGTGCCGCTGACCAAGAGGGGATCTTCCATACCGCCGATGGCAGGACGGAACAGACCGCCAAAACCGCCGATGTCGGAAACAACACCATCATTCATGGTGCGGTCGATATGCTTTTTCATCTGGCGAACAGCTTCGTAGCCTGCGGTGATGTCCACCCCTGCTTTTGCGTAGCTTTCGCTTCGGGAATTGCTATGTGTGCTCATGTTAATTTCCTCCCTTTTCTATCGGTTTTGTGTATTTGGATTGTTTGTTGAATTCTTCCGGTGTTTCGGCAGGATATTCTCCTGTGAAGCAACCGGTACAAAAATCAAGATGTGTTTCTTTTGCCAATTGAACGACATTTTCCTTGGGAAGATAACCCAAAGAGTCTACGCCGATGATTTGACGAATTTCTTCCACCGTGTGATTGTTGGCAATCAGCTTATCTTTGGAATCAATGTCCGTTCCGAAATAGCAAGGGAACAAAAACGGCGGAGAGGATACTCTCATATGAACTTCTTTTGCGCCGGCTTCCCGAAGGATACGGACGATGCGGGCACAGGTTGTGCCGCGGACGATGGAGTCGTCAATCATGACCACGCGCTTGCCGCACACAGTCTTTTTGATGGCGTTGAGCTTAATGCGAACCAGATTTTCACGTTCTTCTTGTGTGGGCTGAATGAAAGTTCTTCCGATATATTTATTTTTCAAGAATCCGATGCCGTAAGGTATGCCCGATTCTTCGGCATAGCCCACAGCGGCATCGAGCCCCGAATCGGGAACGCCGATAACGACATCAGCATCTACAGGGTGCGCTTTGGCAAGGTATGCACCGGCTCTTTTTCTTGCTTCATGAACAGACGTGCCGTCCACCACGGAGTCGGGACGGGCAAAGTAAATAAATTCAAAGACACAAAGTCCTTTTTTATCTACCTGGATGTCACTCTTCAAAGAGCGCAGTCCGTTTTTGTCGATGACCACGACTTCACCGGGCTCTACATCACGCACGAAAGTGGCGTTCACGGAATCCAGTGCACAGGTTTCGGATGCGATGACCCAGCCGCCGTTGTCAAGGCGACCGATACACAAGGGGCGGAAACCATAAGGATCACGCACACCAATCAGCTTCTGCGGCGACATAACCACATCGGAAAAAGCGCCCTTAATGGTTTTCATGGCTTCTAAAATGGCGTCTTCGATGGAAGACTTATGAAGCCGTGCTTTGGTAATTGCATAGGCAATCACTTCCGTGTCACTGTTGGTGTGGAAGATTGCGCCTCCCAGCTCCATTTGTTCTCGAAGCTCATAGGCATTGGTTACACTGCCGTTGTGGGCAATTGCCAAAGAGCCTTTGATATGATTGAGCACCATCGGCTGTGCATTGGAACGGTGCTTTCCGTCCCGTGTTGTGTAGCGCACATGACCGATTGCCATTTGCCCGTTTTGCAGTTTCCCGAGTGTTTCATTCGTGAACACTTCATTGACAAGACCCGTGTCTTTATACGAATAAATCACACCATCTTTATTGACTGCGATACCGGCACTTTCCTGCCCGCGATGTTGCAGTGCGTATAAGGCATAATAGGTTGCAGATACGACATTTGTGTTTTCACCGCCATAAATTCCGAAAACACCACATTCTTCATGGAGCTTCCCCATGAATGACTCCCCCTTTTTTAAGTTCCAAGCTATAAATTTTTAATCACGCAAACTGCGCACGAATTTCTTCGTCTTTTTTAAGGACATCTGCCGTCATTTTCTCTCGCATAGCAACAAGCTTTGCTCGAACGTCTTCATCCGACAATGCCAGCATTTGAGCGGCGAGAACCGCCGCATTGGCGGCACCGTCGATAGCAACGGTTGCCACGGGAATGCCCGGCGGCATTTGCACAGTAGACAATAAAGCATCCATACCTTCCAGGGCGGATGCTTTAATCGGAATGCCTATGACAGGCAGAATTGTATTGGCGGCAATAGCGCCTGCCAAATGAGCAGCCTTGCCTGCGGCTGCAATAATGACACCAAACCCATTCTCTTCTGCGGTAGCGGAAAAAGACGCCGCAACATCGGGCGTTCTGTGGGCGGATAAAACACGGACTTCAAAGGGAATACCAAGCGATTTTAATTTATCGGCCGCAGGCTGAACCTTGGGCAGATCGCTGTCACTTCCCATAACAATAGCAACTTTTTTCATGGGGCTTCCTCCTTAAAAAAAAATCACTTTTATTATAACAGATTTTTCGTCAAAAGGCAAGTCTTGTTTTAAACTTTTATAAATGTTTACCAAGTGACCAAAAGCAAAGGGAAAGCTACAAATTCTCTGCACGTTTTTAACAAGAAAAGGAAGCTAAACCACCCTTTAGCTTCCTTTTCTTGATTCGTTATTATTTTCAACAATATAAAACCGATACAATTTGAATTCTCCATCTAAAAAAGATTGCAGACAAACAGCCTCTACGTCTTTTCCGTAATGTTCTTTGAAATAAGTGATTAACATAGGAATTTCCTTTTGATCCGATGCCAAAAAGCGGCACTGTTCATCTTCTGTGAGCATCAAAAGCGCATTATTTGTATAATCTCCCATACCTATTTTTTCCATTCGGGCATAATAGTACGGAAAATAAGAAAACCAATCCCCAAAGGGGCTGTGAATCACGTGTTCTTCGATGTTTTTTGTCAGAAGATGTATCCGTCTTGCATACAAATGATTTCGTGTCCACGCCGTCGCCGTCATGTGAATATCCGAATTTTCTTTTGCATACAATATAATTTCATTTTTTTCCGTAAGACTTTTTGTTTCCATAAACAAAGCAACGTACTGTTTCACGCCAACTGCAAGAAACAGCACGGCAAAAACCGCACACAGCACCTTTTTGTTTGCTACTTTCCCTGTAGAAATCGCATCGTAATCCGCCTTAAAAAACAGCATAAACAGTACAGCAATC
>JAFPCL010000076.1 GCA_017390225.1 Clostridia bacterium | reverse complement strand
ACTATATGAAGCTCCGCGCAATCAACACAGGCACATCAACACTGACATTGCACCGAAAAGAAGCCTGGCATTTTGAGGCAACCTCCACAACCTACACAATCGTTGTCGGACAGCGGCCCATCTCCTATGACGGAATCGAAGCAACCTACACAAAAAAGCTCACATATGGCGGCAACTATAAAAATACCAATATTTCTTTAACAGATTCCCACGGTAGCAGTTATTTCGGAACAACAACACTTGAAAAAGACACACATTATACTGTCGAGCTTTCCGATAATTTTTATCCCGGCACCATGAAGATTAAGATAACGGGCATGGGATTATATTCCGGCTCTCGAACGTATTCGGTAACCATTGCTCCCCGAACACTCGCCCTCGAAGCCGCAGCATACGAAAAAGAATATGACGGCACAACCGTCGGCACGGGCACCATAACGGCAACCAATATTGTAGATGGTGATGACGTATTGATTTCAGCAAATTTTACCTTCGCACAAAAAAATGTCGGCACGGATATCCCTGTCACCGCCGATCAATTTGTGCTATCGGGTGAGCATGCCCATTGCTACACAATAGAGGCCACACAGCTCGGCGCAGTGGCAGATATTATTCCCCGCCTCCTCAAAGCCTCTCTTATAGCTGTTGATAAAACCTACGATGGTGGCACATCGGCTCTCGGCACACTTTCTTTGGATAATGTGGTTTCCGGTGATTCTGTCAATATTTCGGCTTCTTCCATCACCTTTGCTGATAAAAATGTCGGATCAGATAAAATCGTCACCGCCGCAGGACTTTCCCTTGATAATGCAAACTACACCCTGTCCTCCGATTCGGTGACAAGCACCGCAAACATCACGGCAAAAACCATTTACCCCCATGTAACAGCAGACAGCAAAACCTACGATGCAACAACCGATATCCATAACGGCACATTATATTTAGATGGCATTATCGGTGCAGACAGCGTAGAGCTTCAAGCAGAAAGTTTTGCCTTTGATAGCCCGCTTCCGGGCGAAAGAAATGCGGTTGCCGAAAAGCTGTATCTCATTGGCACGGATAAAGATAATTATACTCTTTCGACCGACACTTGCACCATGCCTGCCATGATTTCACCTTATGAACTCACCCATGTTACCTGTGTTTCGCAGTATATCAACACAGCCACGGCGCAACTGATGCAAGGCGACATACAAAAAGCATTGCCCTTTACCCTGCCGGCAAATTGCACCTATCATTATTCCTCCGGCACCTTCGGCACCGTCACGACAGATTATGTGCGTGTCGCAGATTATGCACATGCTTTAGGTAAGATTACCGACACCATGATCTTTGATATTCAGGTTGACGATATTACGATCGTTTACGGGAATATCAGCGTAACCACCGGCACAAGAACCGTTTACGGCAACAATCAATTTACGACACCCCACGACACCATGACCTCGTCCATTATGCGCTTTGAAGACACATGGACAGAGGCCGACAATAACAATGTCTATATTGAAACCAATACACCCACCGATGTCACCTTCAAGGTCTATTTATATCAAGGTGAAAAGCTGAACGTGGGCACAGACATCGGGCTGTACCACGGCAGAGTGGATGTCACTATCAAAAAGGGAGAAAGCGAGCAGGCAATCGATAAAATCGATGCCTTCTTCCCCGTTTCCTACGAAGAAGAATACACCATCTCCAATATGCACTCCTCGCGCGTTCAAAATGAAATCAACCCCGACCGTAATGACTACTGGAGTGCTGTTCCCGAATTCATAGCAAGTGAAGATGGCTTATATAACGTCACTATGCACGTCACCGGCTCGTCCTATCTTTTAGATGCCCAAAAAGGCCTTGGCACAATGTACCAAGGCAACGACCCGGCAGATCCTCCGGAAACATCTTTACGGTACATCACGATTCAATAACAATCCACAGAAAAAGGAGTCGGCGCAAAACAATGCGGCAGCTCCAAAATAACACAAAATCAAAAATATTTGTAGGGAACGACCTGCGTGTCGTTCCGCTTTTTTGTATATGCAAATCTTGTTATAACACCTTTTTTACATAACACCTTGTAGGGAACGCCCCATGTGGTGTTCCTCTTTTTCATTTCTTTTTTATGGCTTCACCGCAATTTTAATCACGCCGTCTTCCCTGTTTTCAAACAAATCATACGCCGCCGCTATGTCTTTTAAGGGATAGGTGTGGGTAATCAGCGGCTCGGTGTCAATCTTTCCTTCCGCAATGAGCCGTAGGGTTTCTTCACAGTCACACCCGTCCACGCCGCCGGTTTTAAAGGTCAGATTTTTGCCGTACATAGACGGTAGCGGCAATATTTGATGTTCTTCATAAAGAGCCACAACCGTGACCGTGGCATTGGGGCGTGCCGATTGCCAGGCAAGGCAAAATGAGTCTTTTGCCCCTGCAACTTCAAGCACCACATCCGCGCCGCCATGATCGCTGTTTGTTTGTACAAAAGCAAGGCATTTCTCGGGCGTAACGGTCAACACCTCCGGATAGTGTTTATTCACAAATTGAATCCGCTCTTCGTCTGTTTCGCACACGATAATGCGTTTGGGATTTTTGAGCATCACGCAAAGAAGTGTGCAAAGCCCCGTAGGGCCGGCACCGATAATCAAAACCGTGTCCTCTTCCGTAATATCAGAAATTCTTGCCGACCAAAAGCCTGTTGCCAACACATCGCCAACCAAAAGAGCCTGTCTGTCACTGACGGTATCGGGAATTTTATTTAACCCTTGATCCGCAAAAGGCACACGCACATATTCTGCCTGTCCCCCGTCGATGCGGCACCCAAGTGCCCACCCTCCGTTTTTATCTGTGCAGTTATTCACAAACCCCTTTTGGCAGAAAAAACATTCGCCGCAAAAGGTCTCCACGTTCACTGTCACCCGATCTCCGGGCTTCACATGGGTAACTTTATCCCCCACTTCCTCCACAATTCCGACCATCTCATGCCCCACGGTGATGCCCGGCACCGCCCGTGACACAGCACCGTGCTTGATATGAAGATCACTGGAGCAAATGCTCGCAAGGCTCACCCTGACAATGGCATCCCGCGCATCCTGAAGCACCGGCTTTTCTTTTTCCCAAAGTTCAAATTTTCCTTTTTCTGTATACGTATAAGCAAGCATAGACAGATTGCTCCTTTTCATGTTTTTATTTATATGGTTCCGATGAAATCGTTCGCTTCACTCACGATGAAATCCAAACAAGTTTGGATGAAATCAAAGCCTTGCGGCTTCGATGAAATTAAATCCGTTTTTTTATCCTTGCAAAGCAAGATTTCATCACAAAGTGATTTCATCTGCGTAGCAGATTTATTCCGTCGCAAAACGGATTTAGCTGAAAAAAAGCACTTGCAATCGCAAGTGCTTTTTTTCTGGTGGAGATAAGCGGGATCGAACCGCTGACCTCTTGAATGCCATTCAAGCGCTCTCCCAGCTGAGCTATACCCCCTCAACGGGATATAGTATAACACATCTTTTTCAAAAAAGCAATACCTTTTTTAAAAAAACTTTATTTTTTTTATTTTTTTATTTCCCACAGCATTTTTTGTACTTTTTGCCACTGCCGCAGGGGCACGGATCGTTTCTGCCGACACGTGCCATAGACTGCTTCATGGCATGCAGTTCATTTGGCGTGTAGCCTTTATTCTCCCAAATACGGACGTTGTTGGCGCATAATGCGATTTGACGAAGAAGCGGCTCTATGTATTTCACTTCAATATCATAATCCTTCAAAAGATCAACATAGTTTTGCACGTCGACCGTAAAAGATGCCATAATGGCAAACTCGTGGGCAATCTCAAAAGCATCCATGGCAGAAACCTTATATTCCTTTTGCAAAAACTGCTCTAAATCCGCCGTATGCTCTGTGTATTCCCGATAGTCGGGATCTGTGTAGCGCAGAAATTCTTTCTTTTCGGGAATGTAGCGCGGTTTGGAATAGGCATCGACCAAAAGCTTGTCCATTTCCTCTTCCCCATTTTCTTCGGTGAAAACAGGATTGACAATATAATTTTCCTTTACCGCATAAACTTCGTCATAGCCAAGCGGACTATCCAGCACATCTGCCAGCTCTTCCATCGTCATAGGCGGGTCATTCTGCATATCAAAAATACGCATCAGCTCCATTTGCTCGATTACGCCGTATAAATTGACCGCCGCGCAAAGATAACGATGAATCAGCCCTCTGCGGCATACCGTTGCCACAAAGCCGTTTTCAACAAGCTTGCGATAGCGTTCCTTGATTTCATCGGCAAGAATAAAGCGAACGCCTTTTTCTTCCTGTACCACATGAGCAAGTCCCAATTCTTCCAGAACCGTATATTCAAAGGGATCGCCCGTGCATACCGTGCCATTCTCGCTTTCTGCCGCCTGCTTCACAAAATCCCACAAGCTTTCGGGATAAAATTCTGCATAGGCTTCAAACATATTTTTGTCTAAAATCATTTCCATGCACAGTGCCACAAGCTCTGCCTTTTTGAGCTTGCTGTATCCGTCCGTGTATAGACTTGCCGTATGCTTGAGATCCGGCACGGTTTTCTTCATCAATACTTCTTGTAAATTCATAATGTTTCTCCTTTTAAAATTTTGCAATTTTTTTCACAAACCATCTTGCGATTTTATACACAGACCCTTCCATATCCTTCTGCACTCTTTTTAGTTCAGAAGGAATGTCGATTCCCTGCGGACAATGGGTTTTGCATTTGCCGCACCCCACGCAATTGGAAGCCGCCGTAGAATTTTGCCGCAAGGTCGTGCACATGAAATAATCTGTCAGCGCACGAAATTTGCCTTCCGTGGCTCTACGGTTATGGGCGGCAAAGATGCCCGGAATATCCACTTGCTTTGGGCAAGGCACGCAGTAACCGCAGCCCGTACAGGGCACTTTCATTTTTTGGCGGATAATCTCCACCGCTTTTTTCAGCATGGCTTCATCCGCAGGAAGAAGGTCTCCCACATGAGAAGAAGATGCGGTTTCTACGTTATCTATAACCATGTCCACGGAATTCATGCCGGACAGCACCACCGTTACCTCCGGCTGATTCCACAGCCAGCGGAACGACCACTGGGCAGGTGAATATTGTTTTTCATAATGTGCAAATAATTTTTTCACTTCCTCGGGCAAACGGCGCACCAAGCTTCCGCCTCTGAGCGGCTCCATGATAAACACGGGAAGCCCGCGTTGGTTGGCGTAGGTAAGCCCTTTTCGCCCTGCTTGGGAATGCTCGTCCATGTAGTTATACTGAATCATGCAAAATTCCCATTCGTAGCTATCAATTAAGCGGCAGAACATATCGCTGTTGCCGTGATAGGAAAAGCCAATCTGGCGAATCTGTCCCTTCTGCTTTTTCTCCCGAATCCACTCTATAGCACCAAGAGAACAAAGCCGTTCCCATGCGCCCACATCGCTGAGCATATGAATCAAGTAATAATCCACATGATCCGTGCGAAGCCTTTTTAGCTCTTCATCGAAAATCTTATCGAAATCTTCCTTTTTCTTCACTAAATAATGCGGAAGCTTTGTTGCAATATTCACTTGATCCCGAATGCCGTTTTTCTCGAAAATTTCCCCTACCAAGGCTTCACTGCCCGGATAGATATACGCCGTATCAAAATAGTTCACACCGCTGTTATACGCCGTCATGATTTCCTTTTCTGCTTTTTCGAAATCCAATTTCCCCAGCTTCGTCGTAAATCGCATACAGCCAAAGCCTAAAACAGAAAGCTTGTTGCCGTATCTATCTTCTCTATATTGCATAAATACACCTCTTGTTCCCTCACGCCTCAAAAGCTTCAAACCGCAGTTGAAATACTCGTTCTTCTCCCGGCTGTAAAAATTCCAAAAGTCCTTTTTCTCGGATGGCCGCCCGTCCGTCCGGCGTGCAGTTGCCCGGCTCCAAGCCCATCACGTAGTCATATTCGCCCATCATCTTCCATTGGGTGAAATAGCGGATTTCGTCGGCATTGTATGCCATCTTGAGGCCCTTTTTGATGCCGGGATTGTAAATAGACACCTCTGTCTGCCCGTGCATCGTGTGGAAGAAGCACTCCTCCTCGATGCCGTTTTGCGGCGACTCTACCGTGAGGCAATCTTTATGCCCCACAACAGCGCCGTCCGAGCGGCGCACCACCTGAGTGGAAGGAATCACAAGCTCTGCATTCTCGTCCAAAAGCGGATAGCCCATGTTGCAATGATATAAAATCTGCAAGGGGCTGACCGTGTCCCCGATATTTTTAATCGTATCTATAAGAAGTATTTCATTGCTTTTTAAAGACACCATATATTCTCTCTCCAAAAGAAGCTTGTGAGAAAATATCCGCGCATCCCGTACAGAAGCCTTAATATGAATGGCATCATCATCCACCCAATGGGCAATATTTTCGCAAGGCGTGTTGGCAATCGTGCCGTGAAGCGGAAGCGCTTCCCCGTCATCCTCGCAAGGAGAGCCCACCGCCGTCAAGCCGCAGGTGGTTAAAAAGCCTGCCGTGAAGGACTTTAAAAAGCCCATGCCGTTCGGATCGTAATACTTCGGGGAAACATAGCCGCAGGGTGCAAAGTAGCTGAAATTGTCGCCCTTGAAAGAAAGCCGCGAAATATCCGCGCACCGATCTGCCGACACCCAAAATTCAAGCCCCTTGCCGTTTCTGATATAGAGCATCCGCATCCCGTCACCTCTGCCGCCGAAAAGCCGCATTTCCTCCACCCCGAAAACCTGATGGGGATGTCCGATATACCGATTCATAGTTATTCCTCCTTGTTTTTCATCTTCGTAGGGAACGGGCTTGCTTGCTTCCGTCTTTTTCGGCAGAAGCAAGCCTCTGCCCTACGTCATAAAACCGGATTTTCACAACCGTTTCTATCCGGTTATTACTGCATCTTTTTTGATGTCGCAAGAGCTATAAATCTTTCATTCTTGTCATTGACCGCACAGTAATAGTGGTACACTACACCGTCATGCTTTAAAACCCAGCTTTTATGTGCATATTTATTCTCCCAATCATATTCGGGTCTGATTAACGGTTCCCCTTCCCACACCGTCCAGTCGACAAGATTTTCAGAAACCGCAAACGTGTTATGTGTGCCTTTATTATGAATCAAGCGAAAATAAAACATAACATAATAATCATCTATTTTCACAATTTGCGGATCGCCGGATATCACAAGCCCATCTATCGTTTTTGTTTCATCCAAAATCGGCGTATCCAGATATCTTTCCCAATGCTCTGCATCATCCGAAACGGCAAGATAAATTCTTTCCCTATGATCCGATGCTTTTGCATTGTAAACATTCACATAACGATGCCCCAATGTCATGGCTTCATCCATAAACATATGACTCTTATATAGTGTCAGTCTTTCAAATTCACGGGCATCTTTATCCGATGGCGACAGAATCGGTTGCTCAAAACGTGTAAAATTGCCCGGTATACTGCTTCCGTACGCAAGCCCCATAGAGAGCGGATCGGTTTCGTAGCCGTTAAGATTTCCGCCAAGATACGAGATATAATATTTTCCGTTGACCGGCTGTATCCTATTGCTTCCGCCGAACTTCGGATCCACAAATGCCGCATATCCCGCAATTTGCTTGCTATCCCAGTGTTCATTTTCCAACCTTTCAAAAAGCTTCCCTTCGTATGTCCAGTCCATTAGATTATCGCTCGATGCCATATGCGTTTCATACCCGGAAACGGAAACATCCTTATGTATTTTTATAAAAACCATATACCATTTATTATCAAATCGAAAGAGTGTGGGACTATCCACTAAATATTCGTCATCCTTCATCACAGCCCCAACCTTGTACGGTGTTTTAATCTTTTCATAGATTTCATTCATTTTTTCACTTGAGATTTTACCCTTGTTTTCACGCATAAATTTGTTCCTTCTTTCTTAATATTGTTGATTGTCCGATACTCTTTGTATTTCTGTTTGTCTTTGTTTATCTTCTGCATCCAGCCGTAATATATAGAATGCACAAGTCCATTCCAACATATCGGGTACAACCATATCTGACCCTGCCGCGCAAAGCTCGGGCAAGCATATCTTCTTCAAGATATTTTCTCATGCCGCTCCATGAACCAAGAATTTTTCTCATATAATGCTCCTTTGTTTTAAAAACACAAATCCGGATGCTAATGTTTTCCTTAGTCATTCATATCAGCAAACTGTTCTGTTGGAATTCACCCCATCAATTCAACCTTAACATCATGATCCGTATTATCACAATCTAACATAATCTCCAACAATTTCAATATAGTTTCAGCACCTAAATCTTTTTTACTTTTACTATATTTTGTCCACCTGATAGTGATTGGCTCATTATATTCATGTACATT
>JAFPCL010000075.1 GCA_017390225.1 Clostridia bacterium | reverse complement strand
GAAAAAGGCATTGCGCCGGAAGAAGCCATGGCATATGCGGCAAAGCATCTTCCAAAAGAAGAAAAAGAGGTGCTGACAGATTATGCTTCCGTTCTTCTGCAGGAAAATCCTGCGGCACAGGTGCGTGGCGCTAAGCTTTTGTCGGAGCGGCTCATGCAGATGGAGATAGGGGCGCGGGAAAAAGAAAAAAGATTGGCAGGCGTGTATCGCTTGACGGGCGTTTTGTGCGGTCTTTTTGTTTCCCTTCTTTTATTGTAACGAATGGAGAGAAAATATGGAGCTGATATTTAAGGTCGCAGGCAGTGGAATGATTGTCGCGGTTTTACATGTGCTGTTATCTAAAGCCGGGAGAGAAGAACAAGCCCTGATGGTGACGATTGCGGGTCTTGTCACCGTGCTTCTTTTATTGGTAGGAGAGGTCAGTACGCTGTTTTCCACACTGCAATCGGTATTTGGCGGATAAGCAAAGGAGAGAAAACATGGAAGATATACTCAAAATGGCGGCACTGGCTGTCACCGGAGGTGTACTTTTGATTTTTCTTCGGGAAAAAACGCCTGCCATCGGTTTTTGCTTATCTTGTCTTTTGGTCACGCTGATTGCTTTGGGGATGCTCCCGAAATTGGAAATGGTGGTTGAAAGTGCGAAAAGTCTTTTCTTTGCGGAGCATCCATGGGCATCCCTTTTGCTTCGGGGCGTGGGAATCGGATATGTCACGGAGATGACTGCCAATCTTTTGTCCGGTGCAGGGGAAGAAAGTGCCGCAAAAGCCGTTATCATGGCAGGCAACATATGCCTTGCCGTGCTGGCATTGGAGCCTGCGGCGCATGTTTTACGAGCGGCAGAGGCGCTTTTGTCATGAAGCATCTATGGCTATTGCTTCTTTTGGCACTTCTGCCCACCGTGTCTTTTGCTATGCCCACGGCAGAGCAGATGGAAAGAGAAATCCAAAGTCCGGAATTTTCCCGTGCGCTGGACATGGCGGAAACCGATGGTTTTATTTATTCTTGGGAAGAGGATATGAAAGCCTCGTTTTTTGACAGTGTAAAGGAGCAGAAAAACAGCTTTTTTCTAATGTTCTCGGGAATTTTGCTCTATGCCTTATTGCTTGCTCTATCAGGAAGGCATCCGGGTGCGGTTTTTATGGGGCGGCTGGCACTGTCGGCCGCTTGCCTGGAGCATGCGGCAGTGCAGATTCAGGCGGCGGTTTTGGCTGTGCGGGAACTTGCAGGGCTGGTGCAGGTGCTACTGCCGTCTCTTTGTGTGTTGACGGCGGCATCGGGCGGCACTTTTCGGGCGGCATCGGGGGGAACAGTAGGGCTCATTTGCGGCGAAATCGGTGCGGCGGTGATTGCCGGTTGGGTGATTCCGCTTGCGGTTTTTTCTTTTGTCACGGGTGTGTTTCACGGCGTAGGCGAAATTTCTCTGTCGGGGGTGACAAAATTCTTTTCGTCCCTTTCCAAGTGGGTGTTGGGGCTTGTGCTGTCGCTGTCTGTCGGGGCACTTGTTATCTGCGGCTTTGCTTCCGGCGTGAAGGATTCCATGGCTATGAAAACCGCTAAATTTTTAACGGGAACACTGGTGCCTGTGGCAGGAGCGGCACTTTCGCAGGCGGCAGAATCCGTGGCAGTGTCGGCAAATCTTTTGCGCGGCACAGTCGGCACGGCAGGGCTTATCGCTGTGGTACTGTATTTATTAAAGCCTGTGATGCAGCTTTTGGTTGCTATGCTTTTTTATCGCTTGTTATCTGCCATATCGGATGTCTTATGCGGTGACAAGCAAGCATCGGTGTTTGCATCGGCGGCAGATACGTTTGGAATGTTAATCGGCACGGTGGCCGCTATGGGGGTCATGGCTTTTTTCGCCGTTTCCGTTCTTCTGGGAGGTGTGGGATGATATGCAGGAATATATTTTGCATCTGGGGCAGATGAGCATCGGTGCAGGCATTTGTATGCTTCTTGTGCCCCAAGGGAAAATCCCTGCGCTTCGAACCCTTTTGGCAACGGTGTTTCTTTGCATGCTTTTGTCGCCTCTTTTGGGGGATGTGCAGAGCTTTGCCCTTCCTGATTTGCCGCAATCGTCAGAAAATGCCGCACAAAAAGAAGCGGAAGCATGGGTGCGGGAAAGCTATATTGAAAATTTGATTATCGAAGTGAAACGGTATGCCGGAGAAGAAGCCGATGTGTTTATCACGGTAAATGAGGATAAAACCGTGGATTCCGTGACCGTACACCATGCAGAACATATCGAGGGTCTGCGCGCCTTTATCATCGAAAATTTGAATCCTCGGGAGGTGAATATTTACGGAAACGAAAAAGAAGATGCATAATAAGCTTCCTATCATCATAATCTTTATCGGACTGCTTCTGTTCGGTGTGGGAAGCCTGCCAAGCTGTAAAGAAAAAGAGCCGAAAGAAATCGTGCACTCCGAGGCGCAAAGTCTGGAAGCTGTTTTGTCCCGTGTGGAGGGTGTGGGCGAAGTTTTTGTATGGATATCCTACGAGGACCAAGGAGAAATCGTGCCGCTTACAGATGCGGACGGAAATGCCGTCATTCTTCGTGGGGATGGAGAAAAAATCGGTGCGTTAAAAGAAAAATCCCCCACGGTGGGGGGTGTGCTGATTGTGGCGGAAGGGGCAGGCGATAGTCGTGTGCGGGCGGAACTGATGACCTCGGTGCGGGCACTATACGGCATGAATTCGGACAGAATTTGTATTTTAAAAGGCAAAAGTGTGAAATAAGAAAGGATGATGTTAAACATGATGGTATTGAGAAAGAAACGATTGATCCCGATCGTACTGCTTCTTTTGGTGGCGGCGGCAGGATATTTTAATTTGAAATATATCGATACACTGCCGGAGGAAACAACACAAATAGCATCGGGCGAGCCACATTTGGTGTCAAGCGAAGAAACCGCAGTCAGTGTGTCGGCAGAGGAAACGGAAAGTGTAATGGCGGCAGATTATTTCACAACGGCAAAGGCAGACAGAGAAGCTTCCAGAGCGGAAGCAACAGAAACACTCAAGGCACTTTTGAACACGGAATCGGCAACCCCCGAGGCAAAAGCACAGGCGGAAAAAGAGCTGTCACAGACCGCCGAGCGCATGGAGCAGGAAGCGGCGATTGAAAGTCAGATTTTAGCCAAGGGCTACACCAATGCCGTGGTATACATATCGGCAGAAAATGTCACGGTAATCGTGGAATCCGATGGAATTACCGCCGCCGATGCCGCCATCATCCAGGAGCTTGCCCTCAATGAAACGGGCAGAAATCCCGAAGAAATACGCATTATCGAAGTGCACTAAAAAGAACCGCGAAGAAATTTTCTTCGCGGTTCTTTTTAGTGGTTATTTAGTTTTCACCGTAGTAGGAAGCTTCGGCTTTGGGTTGCAGTGATGCAGTGTCTTGCCAATACAAGAGCTTAATCTGTGCCGTTGCGGGGTCGGTGATGTTGAATGTTGTGTTCAAAGCATCTGTTGCAGAGAATGTCACATCGACCAGTCTGCCGTTTTCGTATAGTGCGGCATACAGGTTGCCGGTGGTGGATTGGGGATAGGCACATGAAATCGTGGCTTCACCTTCCTCAAGGGTATCGGTTAGCTTGCCATTCTGCGTAACGGAGGTGAAAATATCGGGCTGTTCAAAGGATGTCATGCGGATATAGTCAAAGAGACCTTCGCCGGGATTGCTTTCCACAGACCATTTGTAGCCGGTCATGGTTTCTATGTCGGCACCTGAAGCATAGGAGTACATCAGAAGGCTTCCGACAGCCATT
>JAFPCL010000074.1 GCA_017390225.1 Clostridia bacterium | reverse complement strand
GCACAAAAAAAGTTAATTCTATTATTCGTTTTGCCATATTAAAACCGATTTTTTTACATCAACAAAAATAATCATTAAAAATTTATTAATTTTGTTGATTTTTTCTTTAAAACATTGTACAATAATAAAGATATAAAAATTTGTCAAGCGAGGAATATAATTATGCAAAAAATGGTCATTGAGGGCGGATATCCTTTGTCGGGGAATATTTCGGTCAGCGGTGCAAAAAATTCCGTTGTTGCCCTGATCCCTGCCGCTCTTCTGGCAAATGGTGTATCCGTGATTGAAAACGTGCCGGATATTCGAGATGTCTATGTGATGAAAGATATCGCAGAGGAGCTCGGTGCCGTCGTCGATTATAAAAAGAATGAAAATATGCTGATTATCAATGCGGCGCCCGCAAGAAAAACGAAGGTTTCCGAGGAAAAAGCAGGAAGAGCGCGTGCATCGTATTATTTTTTGGGTGCACTTTTAGGAAGATTCGGCAAGGCAACGGTGCCCATGCCCGGCGGATGCAATTTCGGCGGTCGTCCCATTGATTTACATATTAAGGGATTTGAAACGCTGGGCGCTACGGTTACGGAAGATGAAGATGTGGTTGTTGCCACCACGAAGGACACGCTGTTTGGGCAAGAAATTTATCTGGATTTTCCCAGCGTGGGTGCAACCATCAATATTATGCTTGCCGCTTGCCGTGCGGAAGGAAGAACCTTCATCCGAAATGCGGCATGTGAGCCGCATATCGTCGATGTTGCCAATTTCTTGAATGCCATGGGGGCACGGATCACAGGTGCCGCAACGGGTACAATCCGCATCGATGGTGTGGACGAAATGCACGGGGCGGTGCACAGTGTCATTCCCGATCAAATCGAGGCAGGAACATATATGATCGCCGCCGCGGCGGTGGGAAAAGATGTCACGGTATGCAATGTGATTCCCCGTCATATGGAATTTTTAACGGATAAATTGATTCAGATGGGCGTTAAGGTAGAAGAAGGCGGCGACTCTATTCGTGTAAGTGCTTGTGAAAATCCCAAAGCCATCAATTTCACCACCACGCCTTATCCCGGTTTCCCCACGGATCTTCAGCCCCAGATGGTCACGTTTTTGACTGTGGCAAAAGGGGAGAGCAAAGTTCGAGAAGGGGTTTGGAACAACCGTTTTCAGTATGTGGACGAATTAAAGCTTTTGGGGGCGGATATCTTTGCAGAAGGGCAAAATGCAACCGTGCACGGTGTGCCGTTTCTAACGGGGGCGCAGGTGCGTGCCACGGATTTGCGTGCCGGTGCGGCAATGATTATTGCAGGACTTATGGCAAAGGGAAAGACTGTGATTACGGAGCTTGAGCATATTGATCGCGGCTATGAAGGAATTGAAGAAAAGCTTCGTGCCATCGGGGCGCATATCCAAAGAATCGAGGAATAAAGGAAAAGAACACCGAAAAACAAATTTTTTTGTTCGTATAGTATTATTGCAATAAAAACGAAAAAATGACGAATTTGCTTGATTTTTGCACGGAATGCTGATATACTACTTCAGATGGAGGGATGATTTTGCCAATTGAAGTATTTTGTCGAAAAGAAATTAAATATCTTACACGGGTAGAATTGTATCCTGAAATTGAAAAAGAGCTTTTAAAGTATATGGTCTTGGATGAATTCAATCATAAAGAGCCTTTTTATCCCATCTGCAATTTGTATTATGATACTCCGACCAATCAGCTGATCCGAAATTCTTTGGATAAGCCCAAATATAAAGAAAAGCTTCGGCTTCGTTGTTATGGCGTGCCGGAAGCGGATACGCTGGTGTATTTGGAAATTAAAAAGAAATATCGGGGTATGGTCAGTAAGCGTCGCACACGGATTGCTCTTTCCGATGCCTATGCCTATATCGGCGGCGCTCCCATGCCGATTATGCCATATACCAATGTGCAGATTGCAAAAGAGCTCAACTGGTTTTTAAAGGTGCACGGGCCGCTGTATCCGAAAACGGTGGTGCAATATAACCGTAGGGCATATTTTGCAAAAAACGACAGAAATATTCGGGTGACTTTTGATAAAGACATTCTCACCCGCAGATATGACACAGATCCGTCGCTGGGGATATACGGAGATCCGCTTTTGCCGGAAGGCTATATGATTATGGAAGTGAAAGTTCCGACGAAGGTTATTCCCCTATGGCTGGTGGAGATTTTATCCAAATTCGAGCTCAGACATAAAAGTATGTCAAAATACGGCATGGAATACAGAAAGTTTTTGCGTGAAAGCAAGGAGGATAAAGATGTTAGAATCGATGATGCAAATTTTTGACAGCATTGCGCTGTCGGATTTGGGAACAATGGAAGAGTTCCTTTTGAATGTGGTTCTGTCGATTGTAATCGGGCTTCTTTTGGGCCTGATTATCAGTTTGGTATACACCAAGACTTCAGGTAGCTACGTTGTCAGCCGTTCCGTTGCACTGGTCATTGTGCTGATTACCATGATTTTTCCCAATATTGTCATGCTGGTCGGCAATAATATGGCACGCGTGTTCTCTCTTGCCGGCGTGATGGCAATGATTCGATTCCGCAGTATCAACACAGAGCCGCGGGACTTGGGCTTTATTCTTTTTGCCGTGGCGGCAGGGTTAGGATGCGGCGTCGGCATGTACATACCTGCAATTGTTTTTGTTTTATTGATATCGCTCATCATTGCACTTTTGCATAAGCTTCGTTTTGGTGTTTCCAAAGCACGGCTTCTTCGAATCAATATTCCCGAAGATAAAGATTATGCAGGATTGTTTGATGAAACTTTCAAAAAATACACGGAGTCCTTCCAAATGGTGCGCATCCGCACGACAGATTTGGGCGCACTGTATGAATTGGTGTATGAGGTTGTTTTGAAAGACGGGACAGATGAAAAAGCCATGATTGACGACCTTCGTTGTCTGAATGGTAATCTGGATATCATTTTGATTCAAAACCCCGAGCTTTCGTATAAATAAAAAAGAGAAAGGAAAAAAGATAATGAAAAAAATTATTGTTTTATTACTGACACTGAGTTTAGCATCGGCATTTTGTGCCTGCACCAAGCAAGAAGCAGTGCCGGCAGAGGAAAGCACGGCAACCGAAACTGAAAAAACCGAAGAAACGGCAGAAAACAGCGGTGGCGTTACACTGATTGAATCTGTGGATTTGACAGAAGAAAACGGCGAAGCCGTAGCCGAAAAAGAGCCCTTGAGTGCAGATTTTCAAGCACTGGAGGATAAATATACCGAGCATTATGATGCTGTTTTATCCGGCATCACAACCTATGCCGCCAAAATGATGGAAAGTGCAGAAGGCATTGCATCTTCCGTGGGCGAAGTTCTGATGTATATGAATACGGAAGACACAAAAGCGCACTTAACAGCGATGGATGAAGTTATTGCCGAAATGGAAACTACCGCACAAACCGACGTAGACAGAGAAAAAATCGAAAGCGACAAAGCGGCACTTAAAATTTACAAGGATATCCAATCTGCCTATGAAAATTGGGATTCTTTAGAAAGCGAAAAACAGCAAGAAGTCATGGCCTATATTATGGCACTTGCCATGTCGCAGACTTCTGCTGAATAATTCGATTGCTTTTTGTTTATACTGTAAGCACATGAATGGATGTTCATGTGCTTATTTTTTTTGAAGGGAGCGAAACGATGGATACGGTCGCATTGATTTTAGTCATTATCGGTGCTTTAAACTGGGGATCAATCGGATTGTTCGGTTTTGATATCGTTGCCGCTATTTTCGGCGGACAATTGGCTTTGTTTTCCCGCATTATCTACACGCTTGTCGGCTTGGCGGGCTTATGGTCTGTTACTATGCTGTTTAAAGACAAGGTGCCGATGCATAGCCACGAAAAAGATTAAAGATGATATAAAAAAGGACAGCTTCTTTACGAAAACTGTCCTTTTTACTTTTGATTTTTAATTGTCTTTAATCATGACCGTTTTGGTTTCTCCATCCCAGTCAATCGTGCAGGAAAGACATTCACTGATGGCACGTAAGGGAACGTAGGTGCGATTTTCAATGATTTGTGCCGGCACATCTAAAACCAACACGGCATCGTTGATTTTCAGCATAGGGCTGTCGATTTGAAGCGTGATTTTCGTGCCTTGCCGAGAGGCAGTGACGGTCTTGGTTGTCGGCTCCCATAAAACGGCGGCACCAAAGGCTTCAAAAATGGCACGCATGGGAACTAAAGTTCTGTTGTCTTTGATGAGCGGCTCTGTGTCAAAAACAAGCTTTTCTCCATTTAAAAGAACCGTAATATCATAGGTGATTTCAGATGCGGCACGATAATTGTGCTGTATGGGAATCACAGTCAAAATGTAGTTGTGTCCGACAGAAATCATGTCCCATTGGGCGCTTGTTCCGTGATAGAAAATAGCGGTCACATTGTCACAGCCGCCGAATGCATAGTGGCCAATCTTTGTAAGCGATTGGGGAAGCGTAAGCTCTGTCAGAGCCGTACAATAATAGAAGGCATAATCGCCGATGGAAGCCAGATGATCCGGAAAGTCAACGGAAGAAAGGGCTTCGCACCAAGCAAAGCTACCGGGGGCAACTTCCGTCATGCCGTCATGCAGAATGATGGATTGCAGTGTTTTGCTGTTCGCAAAGGTGTAGGGTGCAAGAGTTGTAACGGTTGCGGGAACCGTAAATTCACTTGCCTGTCGAGATGCGGGGTATTTTAAAAGTCGAGTCATATCTTTATTGTATAAAACGCCGTCGTGCCCCGTAAAGACGGGATTGGCAAGGTCAACATAAATGGCAGAAAGTGAGCCGCAACCCGAAAAAGCCGAGTCGGAGAGGGACGTAAGCGTAGAAGGAATAGAAACCAGTGTCAAAAAGGGACAGTTGGCATAGGCACTTTCCCCGATGGATTGCAAACCGTAGGGGAAGGAAAGCTCCATAATACTGCATCCGGCAAAAGCATACTTTCCGATTCTTTGTAAAGTTGTGGGTAAAGAAACTTGGTATACGGAAGACCGCAGATGGAAGGCATAGTCACCGACACTTGTGATGCCCTCGGAAATGACAACCTTTTCAAAACGGTGAGCGGAATTGTTCCAAGGAGCGGCTTTATCTGTGTATGACGGCATATCCCCGGTGCCGCTGATGGTCAGCACACCGTGATCCACAGACCATGTGAGTGTTTTTTCTGTGTATGTGGATGAATCCATAGAGTTGCCACGATCCACAGATAATGCGATGTTTTCAGCCCGACAGGAAAAAATGCATAGAGTCATGCAGAAGATAACAGTAAAAACAAAAAATAATTTTTTCATTTAATCACACCCTTATTTTCAATGTGCCATTATTATAATATGAAATAATAAAAATGTCAACATCTGTTTGTCTTGGAAAAATAAGCGTGTATATTTTTAATGAAAAAAGTTTATATTACAGATGAAGACGCGTCTTTTTATCCGTTGAAAGGTGCGGAAAATTAACAGACGGAAGAAAGGAAATTATATGAAAAACAAAGCTTTTTTAGCTCTTTTATTAACAATTGCGATGGCGATGTTTACAGGCTGCAGTCGGGGCGACGTGGCAGAACACGGCGTGGATGCGGAAAGTGAAGTACAAAGACGTGTCGGCGGAAATGATTTGTATGAGGATGAAAGCCTGTTTATGGAAGAAACAGAAGAAGGTGCAGAGCATTTATGGGAAGAAACACAGCACGGCATCGATAAAGCACAACAAAAGACAGAAGATGGAATCGAAGACATTATGGACGATTCGCATGAAAACAATGAGATTACGACACAGTCCAATATGACAAACCAATAAAAATGCTGTCCGAAAAAGGGCAGCAGAAAAAATTAAAACCCTGTCGCTATTGCAACAGGGTTTTGGTGGGACGAATTGGAATCGAACCAACGACCCCCACGATGTCAACGTGGTACTCTAACCAGCTGAGCTATCGTCCCGAACGAGTAATATTATACTATACAATTTTTGATTTGTCAAGACTTTTTTTGAAAAAATATGATAATTTTATTTATTCGTACAATCATTCTGTATATTGCCATCGTTTTTGCCATGCGTCTGATGGGAAAACGGCAGATTGGACAGCTGGAGCCTTCGGAATTGGTGATTGCCATCATTATTTCCGACCTGGCATCCATTCCGGTGGAAAACACGGATATTCCGCTCATCCACGGAATCGTGCCTATTTTCACGTTAGTCATGTGCGAAGTGCTGTTTTCTGCGGCAACGCTAAAATGGAAACGCTTTCGGACATTTATGACAGGAACACCGGAGATTCTGATTACGAATGGGAAAATCGATGAGAAGAAAATGCGCTCTTTGCGCATCAATACGGATGATCTTTTGGAAGAACTGAGAAAAGCAGGCTATCCGAAAATAGACAGTGTGTATACGGCGGTTTTGGAAAACAACGGCGTTTTGAACGTAATCCCCAAAGTGCAGGAGCGACCGCTGACCCCGAAAGATATCGGATGCAAGCCTTCACAGGAACAACTGCCGTATATGCTGGTTTCCGACGGCGTTTTGATGAAAAAGCAACTCTCCGCCACCGGAAAAGATGAAGTGTGGCTCAAAAAAGAACTGCAGAAGCAAGGCATAGAACACATACGGGATTGCCTTGTGGCACAGTATGACGGGGAAGTTTTATACACACAGAGGAGGACAAAGGGTTGAGAGTGTTTTGGGTAACGATGGTCTTTGTGTTGTTTGGTCTTTTCGGTATGGGATATGCACAGCAGTATATTCGTACATCCGTGCAGGAAATACTTCTGTCCATGGAAGATATTGAAAAGGCTTTGTATGCGGAAGATGTGGAAAAAGCGGAAGCAACATATCATGCATCCTGCGAAAAATATGTGCATATGCTGAACAAATTGACACTGTTTATGCATCACAATGAATTGACGGAGGTTCGTGTGATTTTGGGACGCTTGGGAATTTACATTCGGGATAAAAATTGGAGCGATGCCCGGGCATCTTTTGCAGAGGCAAAAATTGTACTAATGGCGGTTGCCGAACAGGAACGGGTTGAATTAAAGAATATTTTTTGAACGGAAGGAGCAAATTTTTTGAAAGCGATTATTTTGGCAGGCGGAGAAGGGGTGCGACTCAGACCCATCACCTCAGATCTGCCCAAACCGTTGGTGCCGATTATGGGTGTGCCGCTTCTTCGCAGAATCGTCATGCTTTTAAAAGAACACGACATTACGCAAATCGGAATTGCTTCCTGCTATATGGCAGAAAAAATCGAACAGACGATTGGTAACGGGGAAGATATGGGGGTACAAATTACCTACTTTCATGAAAAAGTCCCTATGGGAACGGCAGGTGCCGTCAAGCAAGCAGAGAGATTTTTGTCCGATACTTTTTTAGTCATTGCCGGAGATTGTCTGACCGATGCCAATATAACGGAAGCGGTCAGCTTTCATAAAGAGAAAAACAGCATGGCAACCCTGATTTTAAAACGGGTGGACGTGCCCTTGCAATACGGCGTGGTTGTGACGGACAGCACAGGAAGTATCGTCCGTTTCTTGGAAAAGCCCTCTTGGAAAGAGGTGTTTGCCGATACGGTCAACACGGGCATTTATATTTTAAATAAAGATGTGTTATCCCGTGTAAAAAACGACGAACCAACGGATTTTTCCAAAGACTTATTTCCCAAGCTTCTTTCAGAAAAGTGCCCCATGTTCGGCTACGAAATGCAGGGCTATTGGTGCGACGTCGGAGATGTGGATGTTTACAGAAAAAGTCACTTTGATTTGTTTGATCGGCGTTTGGCGATGAAAGAGTCCTTTGATGCAATGACTGTAGAAGAGGGCGTTATGATTGAAGATGGTGCAGAAATTACTCCGCCGGTGCGCATTGGCAGGGACACACGCATCGAATCCGGCGCGAAAATCGGAAAATATGCGGTGATTGGCAGAGGTTGCTGTGTTCGTAGCGGCGCATCGGTCAGTCGCAGTGTTCTGATGGATGGTGTGCTTTTGGAAAAAGGGGCATCCGTCCGAGGCTCGGTTTTATGTGACCGTGCAGTTGTCAAACAGGATGCAACGGTTTTTGAGCAAACGGTCATCGGAGAAGCATCTCGTGTAGGCAGAAATGCGATTGTATGCCCCGGCATTCGGGTGTTCCCCTATAAGGATGTATCGGAAGGAACACGGCTGACAGATCATCTGATTTGGGGGGCAAATAAAAATCCTTCTCAAATCGTGGGCGGCAGTGTCAGCGGTGCTTGGGGCTATGAGATTACAACGGCGCTGGCGGAAAGCTTTGGTGCAAGCTTGGGCGGAAAAGGACACGGCTTGGCAGTTGCATGCAGTGAAGACCCGGCGGCGGAAAGTTTGAAGCAGGCTTTTTGTGCCGGTGCTTTGGCAAATGGTGCGATTGTGTATGATTTGGGGAGCGGAACAGCACCTTTGGTATCATCGGCCGTTCGGGCGAAGCATTTGCTCGGTGGGGTTTGGTTTGGCGTCGGAGATCATCAAGCCGAGATGATTTTCCTCGGAAAAAACGGCGCCTGTCTATCCGGGCAAGATGCAAAGGAAACCGAACCGGGGCGCAGAGGGAAAAAATTGCCGATGCCTTGCGTGAAGGTCGGCAGACCGATGGATTGTGCCGCTTATCGAAGAGAATATATCGAAGGACTTTTGCATATTTGTCCGACAAAAAATGCACAGCTTTCGTTGACGCTTCGCGGAGGGAATGAAACGGTCATGTCCTGTGCAAAGGCAACTTTATCCCGGATGGGGTGTCATGTGGCGGAAGGAATGAACATGGATACAAAAAACGCTCTGTCGGCATATCTGTCGGCGGACGGAAGGGAACTTTTACTGTATGATGATCGAAATATGCCGATATTCGGAGAACGCTTGCGTGCACTTTTTTATCTTTTGTTGACGAAATGCAAAGAACAGTCGGTCATTCGCATATCGAAAACCGTTCCCGATGGGGTAGTGCGGATGATAGAAAAGACAGGGATGAAAACAGAACTTTTGGAAGAGGAAAAAACAGAGGAAGTGCTGTGTATGTCGTTGGATGCGGATGCTCGTCGGCAAAGAACGGTTTTTTATGATGCCGTTGGGGCGCTGTGCATGTTGGTGGATGTGATGGCGACCTGCAAGATGACGTTGAAAGAACTGTTAGAGGAAATTCCCGTATTTTATGTGGTTTCGGAAGAAATTCCTTGTGCAGAAACAAAAAAAGCCACCATGCTGACCTATTTGCGATCGGTATTTGATCAAAAAGGCGCAGAAGGCGGCATACGGGTGAAAAACGAGCGCGGAAAAGCATATCTGTATCCCGATGCACAGCGCGAGGTATTTCACATGGCGGCAGAGAGCACCAAAGAAGAATACGCAAGGGAGCTTGCGGCGCTGTGCAAAAATGTTTTCAATAAAATTCAATAAATATAATAAAAGGAGCTGTTTTAAAACTCGTATTCCTAGTAGGGGATGGATCAAAAGAGTGCAGAATGGACGAACTGAATACATTATCAAGGCGTAGCCTTGATAATGTCATCCCGAAGGCGTACAAAGGTACGCCGAGCGGTGAAGTTCGCTCCATAGTTTCATGGCATTAAATAAAGAGGAATTTGCCAATTTAGGCAAATTCCTACAAATTACAAAGTTTTTAAGATTAGAATATTATTTATAAAGATTGTAAATGCATTGTTTTTTGCCATGAAACGGTCTGTGCCTTTTTAAACATCCCCTTTTTAT
>JAFPCL010000073.1 GCA_017390225.1 Clostridia bacterium | reverse complement strand
TGAAACGGTCTGTGCCTTTTTTACGGATGAACTGATGGTGGCAGGAAAAAAGAGTGCAGAACGCGGGAACTGAATGCCTTTTGCTTTGCAAAAGGCCATCCCGAAGGCGTACAAAGGTACGCCGAGTGGTGAAGTTCACGTGTAGTTTCACGATACATAAATAAAAAGGAATCCGCATGACCTTGCGGATTCCAATCATAATTAAATTTAGTGAAACGGTCTGTGCCTTTTTTACGCCACCATCTTATTTGGCGTAGTCGACGTGCCTTGTCTCTCGAATGACACTGACCTTGATCTGGCCGGGATATTCCGTTTCTTCTTCGATTCTCTTGGCAATTTCTCTTGCCACCAAAATCATATCGTCATCGGATACGGTTTCGGGCTTGACGGCTACGCGGATTTCGCGGCCTGCCTGGATAGCGAAGGATTTGGAAACGCCGGGATGCTCATTTGCAATCTTTTCCAGGGTTTCAAGTCTCTTGATATAGGTTTCGATGTTCTCGCGTCTGGCACCGGGACGGGCGGCAGAGATGGCATCGGCAGCTTGTACCAACATAGCGATGAGAGTTTGTGCAGGCACATCGCCGTGGTGGGCTTGGATGGCGTGGAGAACTTCTTTGCCTTCATTGTGCTTCTTGGCAAATTCAAAGCCTAAGGTGACGTGAGAGCCTTCCTGCTCGTGGTCTAAGGCTTTACCTAAGTCATGCAGAAGACCGGCACGCTTGGCAAGGCGAACATCGATGCCAAGCTCGGCTGCCATCTGACCTGCCAGGAAGGAGACCTCGGTGGAGTGCTTGAGCACGTTTTGACCATAGCTTGTACGATAGCGAAGACGCCCCAGGAGCTTAACCACTTCGGGATGCAGACCTTGCACACCCGTTTCAAACACGGCTTGTTCACCGGCTTGCTTGATGGCAGTGTCGACCTCTTTGCGGGCGGCTTCCACGGTTTCTTCGATACGGGCGGGATGAATTCTGCCGTCGTTGATGAGCTTTTCCAAAGCGATGCGGGCGATTTCGCGGCGCACCGGATCAAAAGCGGAGAGAACCACGGCTTCGGGGGTGTCGTCGATGATAAGGTCAACGCCCGTTGCCGTTTCAATGGCACGGATGTTGCGGCCTTCACGACCGATGATACGACCCTTCATTTCATCATTGGGAAGCGCAACAACGCTGACGGTGGCTTCGGATACATGATCGGAGGCACAGCGCTGAATGGCATCACAAATAATGGTTTTTGCCTTTTCATCGGCTTCTTCTTTGGCTGCCGATTCAATGTCTTTAATCATGAGGGCAGCATCGTGACGAATTTCCGTTTCAATGTTCTTGAGCAGATATTCTTTTGCTTCTTCTGCGGAAAGCCCGGCGATGCGCTCTAAAAGCTCGCGCTGGGTTTTCTTCAAGGCTTCCACTTCTTCGATTTTCGCATCGGCTGTTTTGAGCTTGCTTTCGAGAAGTTCGTTTTTCTTATCCAGCTGGTCACTCTTTTTGTCTAATGTTTCTTCCTTTTGCTGGATGCGGCGTTCCTGCCGGGTGAGATCGTTTCTTCTTTCTTTTGCTTCTTTTTCAAATTCACTTCTGGTTTTCTGGATTTCTTCTTTTGCTTCAATCAGCATTTCCTTTTTCTTGGCTTCCGCTTCCTTGCCTGCTTTCTCACGGATGCGGGATGCCTCCTCTTCGGCTCTGCCGATCTCTGCTTCTGCGATTTTGCGTCTGTATGTAATACCCGCGCGAAATGCAACAAATGCGGCAATCGCGAGTAAGACTAAGATGCCAAGGATCACAAAAATTAATTGGGTAGGGTTCAGGGTCACGTTTTTCAACTCCTTTATATATAATATTGGTTTCGTTCTTTTGAAGAACAAGCATGCAAAAATGCTTATAATAAAACCAACTTATCGTTTATTATACATAATTATAGTAGATTTGTCAAGTAGAGTAAATATGTTTTTTGAAAAAAATATCATATATTATTTTGCAAAATCGGCATAAAAATGCGTTTTTTTTGCATGCAAAGGCTTGCGAGATTCATAAAAATATGCTATAATTATAAAGTTAAGGAGGTATGTGCATGATCACACTTCTTGCCCGTTTGTTGATTAAAAACAGAGAAGACACCCAAAATGCCGCCGTTCGGCGTGCATGGGGGAGCTTGGTTTCCGGGGTTTCTCTGTTTTTTAACCTGTTGTTGGTGCTTTTGAAGATGACCGTCGGGCATATGGCGGGGTCTTTGGCAATCCAAGCGGATGCCATGAATAATTTGTCCGATGCGGTGAGCACCGGCGTGGTTTTGTTCGGGTTTCGTCTGGCGGCAAAAAAGCCCACGGGGGAGCGCCCCTTTGGTCATGGGCGTATTGAATATGTTGTCGGCATGATCGTGTCCGTCACGGTGATGATGCTCGGAGCAGAGCTGTTTTTTGTGGGTGTGAAAAATATGATTTCCCCGAAAGAATTGTTGTTTTCCGTGCCGCTCGCCCTTTGCCTTTCGGCTTCCATTTTGGTGAAGCTGTATATGGCGGTGTATAACGCATCCGTTGCAAAAAAGCTCAATTCCTCTGCCATGCGCGCCGTCAGTAAAGACAGCTTGTCGGACATGGCGGCAACACTTCTGGTGCTTCTGTCCTGTGTGATTTATCATATCACGGACGGAAAAATCAATATCGACGGCTGGTCGGGGGCGGCTATTGCCCTTCTGATTTTGTGGACGGGCTATAAGAGCCTGAAAGAAACCGTCACCCAGCTTTTGGGGCAACGCCCCGATCCCGAGCTTGTGGCACAGATTGAGGAAAAGGTGCTGTCGCATCCCGAAGTCATCGGAATCCACGATTTGATTATCCATGACTACGGTCCCTGCCGCTTTATGGTGTCTTTGCATGCAGAGGTTTCGGGAGAGGGCGATGTGTATGCCCTGCACGATACCATGGAGGGCATGATTCACGATATTGAGCAGACCTTCGGCTGTGAAGCCGTGGTGCATATCGACCCCGTGCGCCCCGAGGATGAGAAAACGCGGGCATACCGAAAGGAAGTCACCAAAGCGGTGGAGGATATCAATGCCGCCTTTTCTGTCCACGATTTTCGCGTGGTGGAAGGACGGCGCCACACCAATTTGATTTTCGAGGTTCTGGTTCCTTGGCATGTGAAGGAGCGGAACGAGGAAATAGAAAAGAAAATTTATGCCATGATGGCGGAAAAATGGGCAGATGTCCATGCCATCATTAAAATCGAAAGACCTTATGTTTGAAGGAGTGAACAAATATGTGTGATTGCCAAAAAAG
This sequence comes from Clostridia bacterium, assembly GCA_017390225.1. Lineage (GTDB taxonomy): Bacteria > Bacillota > Clostridia > CAKSNL01 > HGM11501 > RGIG1017. The sequence continues at coordinate 7,140 of JAFPCL010000073.1, read as the reverse complement.
CGATCTTACAAAGCTTTCGGCGGTGCTTAAGAAATATGCCGATGTTCCCGGAAGCCTCATCACCATCTTGCAGAAAGCACAGGATATCTACGGATATCTGCCCACGGATGTGATGTATCACATTGCGGAAAAAACAGGGAACACCCCTGCCAAAGTCATCGGCGTGGCAACTTTTTACACCCAGTTCCGTTTTCAGCCGGTGGGCAAGTATTTGATTTTGCTGTGTCAGGGCACGGCTTGCCACGTCAACGGCAGTGAACGTATCGCCGACACCATTCGGGAAGAGCTGGGCATCTGCGACGGACAGACCACCGAGGACGGGCTGTTTTCCTTAAAGCACGTGGCGTGCCTGGGCTGTTGCAGTCTGTCGCCCGTCATGATGATTAACGATGAAACTTATGGTTCGCTGACACCTGCAAAGGTGCGCGAGATTTTGACCGAACTGAAAAATAAAGCATAAGGAGGAAGCAATATGAGAATTGCGGTAGGACAGGGAAGCTGTGGCATTGCGGCAGGTGCAGGCAAAGTATACGATGCGCTGTCAAAATTGCTTCCCAAAGAGAAGCTCGGCATCACCGGCTGTATCGGGATGTGCTTTTTAGAGCCGATTGTGGATATTTACGAGGAAGATAGGCTTGTCGCGCGTTTGGTGCATGTAGCCGAAGCCGATGCGGAAAAGATTGCCGAGGCCTTAAAAACCAATGATTTGTCTTTGGTGGAGAATCTTAAAATTTCAAAAGAGGACGAGAGCTTTTTAACGAAGCAGACGAGAATTGCCCTGCGCCATTGCGGCATCATCAATCCCATGGATATGGAGGATTATATCAAGGTTGGTGGCTATGGGGCACTTTCTAAAGTGTTGACCACGATGTCTCCCGAGGATGTTATTGAAACCATCAAGATTTCCGGCCTTGCCGGCAGAGGCGGTGCAGGCTTTCCCACTTGGTTCAAATGGAATGCGGCAAGAAATGCAACAGGGGATAAAAAGTATCTGATTTGCAACGCCGACGAAGGGGATCCCGGTGCCTTCATGGATAGAGCCGTGATTGAAAGCGATCCTCATAATCTGATTGAAGGTATGCTGATTGCCGCCTATGCTATCGGTGCACAAGAGGCGGTGGTTTATGTACGTGCCGAATATCCCTTGGCAATTTTGCGTCTTGAAAATGCAATCAAAGAAGCCAGGGAAAACGGCTTCTTGGGCGATCATATTTTAAGAAGTGGCTTTTCCTGTGATATGCGCATCAAAGCCGGCGCAGGCGCATTTGTGTGCGGCGAAGAAACGGCACTCATTGAATCTCTGGAAGGAAGCCGCGGTATGCCGCGCCTCAAGCCGCCATTTCCTGCCAATGCCGGTTACTGGCAAGAGCCTTCCAATATCAATAACGTAGAAACCTTTGCCAACGTGGCATGGATTATAGAAAACGGCGGCGAAGCCTTTGCCGCTATGGGCACGGAGGACAGCAAGGGAACGAAGGTCTTTGCACTCACGGGCAAAATTGCTCGGGGCGGCTTGGTGGAAATCCCCATGGGGATGACGCTTCGCAGTGTCATTTATGAGATCGGCGGCGGCATTCGTGACGGCGGCACATTCAAAGCTGTGCAGATGGGCGGCCCCTCCGGCGGCTGTATCCCCGAAGCACTTTTGGACACCGTGATTGACTATAAAAAATTAGGTGCTACGGGTGCGATTATGGGCTCCGGCGGCATGGTGGTCATGGACGAGCACACCTGCATGGTCAACATGGCAAAATTCTTCCTGGATTTCACCACCAATGAATCTTGCGGCAAGTGTGTGCACTGCCGCATCGGCACAAAACGCATGTCGGAGATTTTAAATCGCATCACCCACGGCGAAGGCAAAGACGGCGATATTGAGCTTTTGGAAGAATTATGCATGGCAATCAAAGACGGCGCACTGTGCGGTCTGGGGCAAACAGCACCCAATCCGGTGCTGACCACGCTTCGCTATTTCCGCAACGAATATGAGGCACATATTAACGATAAGAAATGCCCGGCAAAAGAATGTACGGCACTGATTTCCTATCGGATTGATGAAAATAAGTGCAAGGGCTGTACTTTGTGTGCCAAGCGTTGCCCTGTGGGTGCGATTTTCGGCGAAGTCAAAGCACCTCACAGCATTGATGCATCGGCATGTATCAAGTGCGGACAATGCGCAAGCGTCTGCCGCTTCGGTGCGGTTGTGACGGAGTGATTATCATGGATAATAAGAACAAATCGTTTGTAAACTATGTAAAATCCGATGATATTCTTTGTGATATGCGCGGTATTATAGAAGCATCACAACAGCAGGCATATCAGGCTGTGAATTTTGCACTTGTGCGGAGAAATTGGCTGTTGGGATGCAGAATTGCGGAAGAGGAGCTCAAAGGGGAAAATCGGGCGGCATACGGAAAAGAAATTATAAAAAAATTAGCAGAAGAACTCACCAATATTTACGGCAAGGGGTTTGACTACAGTACTTTATATAAATTTGTTCGTTTTTACAAATGCTTTCCTCAAATTTTGGACGCAGTGAGTCCAAAATCCGTACCGATTCTTTCTTGGACGCATTACCGTGTTCTCTTGCAAGTAGAAGATGCCGTGGCACGAACATGGTATGCCAAGGAAGCTGCCGAACAGACGTGGAGTGTTCGTACATTACAACGCAATATTTCTTCCCAATATTATCATCGTCTGCTTCAATCACAAAACAAAGCATTGGTTGAAGCCGAAATGAAAGAAAATACGCAAGAAGCTTCTCCCGATAAATTGGAATTTATCAAAAATCCGGTGATTGCTGAATTTTTAGGAATGTCGTCAGACACTTCTTTTACGGAAAGCGAACTGGAAAGCCGCATTATTTCCAACTTGCAAAAATTTCTTATGGAGTTAGGAAAGGGATATGCATTTGTGGCAAGACAGCAGCATATTCATACGGAAAAAGAAGATTATTACATCGATCTTGTTTTTTATAATTATATCCTGAAATGTTTTGTTTTAATTGATTTGAAAACAAGCAAAATCACCCATCAGGATGTGGGACAAATGGATATGTATATCCGAATGTACGATGAACTCAAAGCAGGTGCAGGAGATCAACCGACAATTGGCATCCTTCTGTGTTCCGATACAGATGAGGATATTGCAAAATATTCCGTGCTTCATGGGAATGAGCAGCTCTTTGCTACAAAATATAAATTATATCTTCCCACAGAAGAAGAACTTCGTGCCGAGATTGAAGCACAAAAAACGATGTTTTATTTGCAAAAACAAGAAAAAAACAATTTTTGAGAAGAGGCAATAACGATGGCTGATATTCAATTATTTATTAACGATACAGAAGTAACGGCAAAGGCAGGGGACACGATTCTTGCGGCGGCAAAGGAAGCCGGCATTGAAATTCCCACCCTTTGCTATGATGAAAGTGTGAAGGTTTACGGGGCTTGCGGTCTGTGCTTAGTCGAAGCCGAAGGTGTGCCGAAGCTTCTTCGTGCCTGCTCTTCTAAGGTCAGCAAGGGGATGCGTGTTTCCACACAGACGCCCCGTGTTGAAAAAGCACGCCGGATTGCCCTGGAGCTTTTGATGGGTGCACATCAAGGGGACTGCTTGGGCCCATGTACACTCAATTGTCCTGCCGGCACCGATGCCCAAGGCTATGTGAAGAAAATTTCCGAAGGAGATTTTCATGGTGCCATTGAGATTATTAAAGAAAAACTGCCCCTGCCGGCATCCATCGGCAGAGTGTGCCCCCATCCGTGCGAAACGGTTTGCCGCCGCAAGCTGGTGGAAGAGCCGATTTCCATTGCCTTTTTGAAGGCATTTGCCGCAGATGAGGATTTAAAAGAAAACACCTACCGTGCCGTAGCCCATGCCGCCACAGGCAAAAAAGTTGCCATCATCGGCGGTGGTCCCGCAGGACTCACGGCGGCATACTTTTTGCGCTTGGAAGGTCATTCTGTTACGATTTTTGATGCGATGCCGAAAATGGGCGGTATGCTCCGCTACGGCATTCCCGAATACCGTCTGCCCAAAGCTGTCTTGGACAGAGAAATCGAAGAAATTGTGCAGTATGGTGTGGAACTTAAAAACAACGTGCGCATCGGAAGCGATATCACCCTTTCTCAATTACAAGCAGATTTCGATGCCGTGCTGATTGCCATTGGCGCTTGGAAGTCCATGCCCATGGGCGTGGACGGTGAAGAGCTTTCGGGCGTAATCCCAGGCATTGAGCTTTTGCGCCGTGTTGCCTTGGGTGAGAAGCCCGCAATCGGCAAACGTGTCGCCGTTTGCGGCGGCGGCAACACCGCCATGGATGCTTGCCGCACCGCTGTGCGCCTGGGGGCAGAGGAAGTGTATGTGGTCTACCGCAGAACCCGTGCGGAAATGCCTGCCGAGCAGATTGAAATTGAAGAAGCCATGGAAGAGGGCGTGACCTTCAAGTTTTTAACCAACCCTGCCGAAATCATCGGTGAAGACGGCAAAGTCAAAGAAATTAAACTGCAGGTGATGGAGCTGGGTGCACCCGATGCCAGCGGCAGACGTTCCCCCGTGCCCGTGGAGGGCTGTTTTGAAACACTCCCCGTGGACTCCGTGATTATGGCGATTGGTCAAAAAGTAGATATCACGGGCATGGACGGCGTAGAAACCAACAAGCGCGGCATTTTAGCGGCAGACGAGCGCTCCTTCCGCACGAATCTTCCGAATGTTTTTGCCGTGGGCGATGCTACCAATCGTGGTGCATCCATTGCCATTGCCGCCATCGGCGAAGCCAACAAAGCAGCAAGAGTCATCGACGGCTTTTTGATGGGCATGGAAATTCCCTATCGTGCCCCCATCGTGTCGGAGCAGACACTGACGGAAGAAAACTTCAAAGACAGGGACAAAATGCCTCGCGCCAAAATGCCCTGTCGCAGCCCCGAGGAGAGAAAGCACGATTTTTGCGAAATCAATCTCGGTTTTTCCAAAGAAGCGGTCATGGAAGAAGCAAAGCGCTGTCTGTCCTGCGGATGTCATGATTATCACGATTGCAAGCTCATATACTATGCAGATAAATACGGCATTGACACCAAGCGCATGGCTGGTGAAAACGAGCGGCACGAAAAAGAACAAAAGCTTCTGTGCATCGAGCGGGATCAAAATAAGTGCGTTTTGTGTAATCTCTGCGTGCGTGTGTGCGACGAAGTGGCACAAAAAGGCATATTGGGTCTTGTGGGCAGAGGCTTTCAAACGGTCATTCGCCCCGAATTCAATACGGCACAAACCATTGAATGTTGCAAAAACTGCATGAAATGTGTACAGGCTTGCCCAACGGGTGCATTAAAAATGCTGTGATTTTTGTGGGATTTTCAAAAAAAACAATAAAATCGCAAAAAAATGAAAAAAACACTTGCAAAATAAAAAAGTGTATGCTATAATCTATTGCAAAGACTTTTGGAAGACAAAATTACTTCCCCAAAAAGAGGTGAAAAAAATGAGAGAAGGAATTCATCCCGAATACACCCAGACGGAAATTCGCTGCGCTTGCGGCAACGTAATCGCTACCGGTTCCACCAAGAAGGATATCTATGTTGAAATTTGCTCCAAGTGCCATCCTTTCTACACCGGTAAGCAGAAGCTGGTCGATACCGGCGGACGTGTTGAAAAGTTCAGAAAGAAATTCAATCTGCAGTAATATCATTCGGATTAAAGAGGCTGTTAAGGGAAGTTATTTCCTTAACAGCCTTTTGCTTTATAAAGGAGGAATCAACATGCCGCTTGCGATTGTCAGGCAGAATATAACCAATATGCAAGTCGATGCCATTGTGAATCCCACCAATCGGGAGATGGTGGGGTATTCGGGGATTGATTTTGCAGTGCATGAGAAGGCAGGGGAGAAGCTTTTGGCAGAATGCCGAAAGAAAGCGCCACTGCTATCGGGAGAAGCGAAAATCACAAAGGGGTATGCCTTAGCGGCAAAGCATGTTATTCATGTTCTCAGCCCTGTGTGGCAAGGGGGCACGGAAGGGGAATATGCGGCTTTGAAGGAGCCCTATGGAGCGGCGTTAGCGTGCGCAGCTTCGCATCGATGCCGCACGGTGGCAGTGCCGCTGATTGCCTCGGGGAACAACGGATATCCCAAGGATAAAGTGCTTTCTCTTGCCATGGCTGCCATCGGTGATTTTCTTTTAAACCATGAAATGACGGTTTTTCTTTGTGTGTTTGATGCAAAATCGTATGCACTGAGCCAAAAGCTGTTTTCAGAGATTCGGGCATTGATCGATGGGGACGAGGTGGAGGCCCATATGGCGGAAGAATATCCGCCCAAAGAGGCTGTTTTTCGATCTTGTACGTGTGATGTTATGCCGATGCAGGCGCCTTGCATGGCACCTGTGCCCCATAAAGAAAAAAGCACGAAAGTGAGCCGCTCACTGGAAGATTATGTGAAGTCCACGGACAAATCCTTTGCCCAAAAGCTGTTTGAGCTTATTGATGCCAAGGGGATGACGGATGTGGCGTGCTACAAAAAAGCCAATGTGGATAAAAAGACTTTTTCCAAAATCAAGTGTAAGCCCGACACCTATAGGCCGTCTAAGCAAACGGCGGTTGCCTTTGCTATAGCATTGGAGCTTTCTTTGGATGAAACCCAAGCGCTCCTTTCTTCTGCCGGGCTGGTGCTGTCCGAAAGCTTTGTGTTTGATAAAATTATTCTTTATTTTATTCAAAAAGGAAACTACAATATCTTTGAAATCAACGAAGCCTTGTTTGCTTTCGATCAGGTGCTTTTGGGCAGTTTTTAAAAGTCGCTCGAAAAGCGACCTTTAAAATCCTAAAAGATGCTATCATGTGATTGTCAAGGGGGACAACAAAACCCAACAACAATCACATGATTATTTTTTTAGGAGGAAAAAAGATGAACAACACAACGGAACTTATCTTTATCTTGGACAAAAGCGGCTCTATGGCAGGCCTGGAGAGCGACACTATCGGGGGCTTTAATGCCCTAATCGAAAAGCAGAGGAAAATCGAAGGCGAGGCTTTTGTATCGACGGTTTTGTTTAGCGACAAAAGCCTGGTGCTTCATGATCGGATGCCAATCGGAAAAATTGCACCCTTGACGGAAGAAGATTATCAAGTAGGCGGCTGTACGGCGCTTTTGGA
>JAFPCL010000072.1 GCA_017390225.1 Clostridia bacterium | reverse complement strand
AATCATAAGAAAAGCTCGTATATTATCAAAGCTGTGGTCTCTGCTTTCTTTTTTAGACAAAAATCGCATTTTAAAGCATCCTTCCCATCTTTTTTGCTTATTTTTCATATAAAAACATTTTCTGTACAATTTCATTATAACACACTTTATACCACTTGTCACGCATATATTTATCAAAAAACATTCCCCTGCATCAAGATATTTGCAAGGGAATGTTTTCATTATTTCAAAATTTCAAGAGCCTTTTGAAGCTGCAAGTCCTCTTCGAAGGTCAGGTAGTAGGAGTATGTATCCGTGTCCACTTCCACTTCGATGTCGGGGGTGATGCCGATATCCTGGATACAGTTGCCGCCGGGCGTGAAATAGTGGGATGTGGTGAGCTTGAGTGCGCCGCCGTTATAGAGGGGAATCATGGTCTGGACAACGCCTTTTCCGAAAGATGTTGTGCCGATGACCGTGCCGCGGTCGGTGTCCTGAATGGCACCGGATACCAGCTCGGAAGCGCTGGCGGAGTTGCCGTTGATGAGTACTGCCATGGGGATATCGTTATAGATACCATCCACAAAGGATTCCTCTCGACGCCCCCGTTTATCTTCCGTATAGACAGCCAGCCCTTCGGGCAGAATCTCTTCCAGAACGCCGACAGCAGATTCTAAAATGCCGCCGGGATTATCGCGCAGATCAAGCACAAGACCTTTGATTTTCGTGCGGTCAATGGCGTCTAAGGCTTCTTTGAAATCCTTGGGGGTGGCTTCTTCGAAGCTACTGATGGTGATTCTTGCAATATCGCCGAATTCATCATATTCCACAGAAGGAAGCTCGATATGCTCTCGGGTGACGGTGAGAGAAACTTCTTCATTGTCACGAATGACGGTCAGCTCCATGGTGTCATGCCCTATGCTTTCGGGGGATTGCCCGCGCATATAAGAAAGGGCATCGTTGTATGTTTCTTTGGTGATAATCAGATCATCTGCACGGTAGATAATATCGCCGGGCCTGATGCCTGCTTTTTCCGCCGGTGTGCCCTTATAAGGGGCAACCACCTCCAAAAACCCATCGGTGTTCATAAAGACAACCACACCGATGCCGGAGTAGTTTCCGGTCACGGCAATGAGCAAATCCTGATATTCATCACTATTGAAATACTCGGAATATTCGTCGCCCAATCCTTGAACGAGGCCGTGTGCCGCCGCATCTAACATGTCTTCTTTCGGCACGTCATATAAATACATAGCTTCGGTGTATCGCATCAATTGGTTAAAAATGGCGTAATCACTTGTGGAATCACTTACGTAATTATCTTTCACTTCCGATTGCGCCGCTTTGCCTCGATAATAGGTCGCTGTTACCCAGAATGTGAAACATGCTGTGATGAGCACCACCCAGATGATCCACAGCGGATTGGGATTTTTTTGTCGTTGCTCGGTGTTGTAATCCATATAAATTCCTTCCCTAAAATAAGGGGGTGTGTAAAAATGCACAGACCGTCACGGCTACGAAATTTAAATCTTTTTTTAAATAGAATTTTAATTTTGAGGATTTAAAAAAGTAAATTTCGGTAGAAATCCGCATCAATGCAGATTTCTTTGATAGAATCGCCGTGACTATCGACGAATCTCACCTCTTGGCGTACCCTTGTACGCCTTCGGGATGTCTTCAGGAAGCATGCTCCCTGAAGAATTCGATTCGTCAATTCTGCACTATTTTTACGCACCCCCGGGTTGTGTTACTTTTTTTACACAGTCCCTTTTTTATTATTTCAGATAATCCAGCGGATTGAGTCTTGAAGAGCCGTTGGAAACCTCAAAATGCAGATGCGGACCGGTGGAATTGCCGGTGGAGCCGACCAAACCGATGGTCTGCCCACGGGTCACACGTTGATTGACACTGACATTGATTTGGCTGAGATGGGCATACAGTGTGGTGAGCCCATTGTCGTGCTGAACCACAATCATGTTGCCATAAGACGAACTGCGTGCCGCTGTCATAACCGTTCCGTTTTCAGCCGCTACAATCTTTGCCCCATATGCCGCACCGATATCGATGCCGCTGTGGTATCTCTGGTCGCCGTAGATGGGGTGCTCACGCATACCGAAATAAGACGTGATCGTGTAGCAAGAAGGCGTCGGCCATGCCAATGTGCCGCCTTTATACACAGTGTTTGCCTTTGGCGTAGACGTGGTGGTCGATTGCGTGCGGGCATTTGCCTGCTGTTGCAGCTGATTGACTTGCTGTTGCTGTGCATTCACCGCTTGCTGTGCATTCTCTAAATTCTCCGTAGCTTCATTATATTCCGACTGCTTTTGACTGCGGAGCGTTTCGCACTCTTGCATCCAGGTTTGTTGCTGATTTTTCGTTTCGATCAGTGCCTGCTTTTCCAGCTCAATCTCGGACTTCAATGTTTCAATATATGCTTTATTTTCTTT
>JAFPCL010000071.1 GCA_017390225.1 Clostridia bacterium | reverse complement strand
TTATTTTCATGAGATTCCTTATCGTATGGCAAAGTATCACAACACGGGGCATATCACCGTGGTTTCAGATGGGAAAACTTTAGATTTAACCGGAGAGGAGCTTCATTTTATCAACCTTCCGAAGAAGCATTTGGAAACAGTGACATTGGAAGACGGAAGCTTTGCTTTTGAAACGGGGGAATACGGGGAAAATTGTTTTTCACTGCGATTGCCAAATGAAACACTGGGAGAAGTGATCATCAGATTCGGCGTGTATAATGAAAACTGGTGGCATGTAAACGAGTACGAGGTAGTAGTGGAGCTGACGACCATGGCAGACGGCACGGTTTTGGCATACATGAAAACAACACGAACGGAAGACAGCTATCACAATGTGCGCGAAGAGAAAAAGATACTGACAAAAGAAGACAACATCATATACAATAGGCACGGGATGTGAAATACAAAGAGAATGACTATGTTTACAGAATATCTTACCTCTATGCAAAGACAACAGATATGTCTTTGCAAAAGTAACAAATAGAAAAAAGGAATATAAAACGGATGAACATAGAAAAAATTATCTCCATGGTGCGAGATACGGAACGTATCTTTTTTGATACGGAATTTAATAAAGATGTGGCGCAAAAAGGTGCGTGGGACTATGTGACCCGTGCGGATCAAGAAATTTCGAGATTTTTACACGAAAAGCTGAAAGAAGCTTATCCCGATATCGGCTTTGTTTCCGAAGAGGAAGAAGGGCAAGCAAAAGACTCCTGCTGGATATTAGATCCCATTGACGGCACGACAAATTATATGCACGCGCTTTGCCCGAGTGCCGTGTCCTTGGGGCTTCGGGTGGAAGGGAAAATGCAGATGGGCATCATCTATATCCCGGAGCGGCAAGAGATGTTTTGGGGGCAAAGGGGAATGGGAGCATACTTAAACGGCAAACGGATTTTCTGTAGCCAACGCGTGCCGCTTTCGGAATGTCTTGGCATGATGGAATACAATGCCTACCGAAAAGATGAGAAGCAAAAGGCACTGTACTGTGCGGATCGAATTTTTTCGACGTGCCGTGATATTCGCACCATTGGGTCTGCGGCGGCATCGATTGCCTATGTTGCGGCAGGAAGAGTGGATGCTTTTTTGGGGCGGCATTTGAAAGTTTGGGACTATGCGGCAGGGCAGGTGCTTGTGGAAGAAGCCGGCGGCAGGATGACCGATGAAAGGGGAAATAAACCACAAGGAGAAACACATATTCTTGCCACAAACGGCTTTGTGCATGATGAATTTTCGGCACTTTTAAAAGAAGGTTTATAAACAAGGAAACAACTTACGGAAAGAGGCGTAAACACACATGGAAAGCTTAAAGCTATCCTTTGAAGCCATTGCACCAATCTTTATTTTGATGCTATTGGGCTACACATTGAAAAAATTAAAGGTTGCGGACAAAGAAGGCTTTGACACGGTCAATCGGCTGGTGTTCAAGGTGTTTTTGCCTGTGCTTCTGTTCTATAATTTATACAAAACACAAACCGCATCGGTCATCGATGTTAAGCTGATTCTATACACCATCTGCGGTGTGCTTTTGACCTTTATCATTGGCTATTTTGCCGTATTGAAGCTCACACAGGAGAACAAAAAGCGCGGTGTGATGCTGCAGGGATTTTTTCGGGCGAACTTTGCAATTTTGGGGATTCCTTTGGTGAATTACATTTGCGGTGAAAATGCCGGCGGCGTGACCTCTTTTATGGTGGCGGTCGTTGTGCCTTTGTTTAATATTTTGGCTGTTGTGGCGCTGGAACGGTTTCGGGAAGGGAGAACACGACTCAATATACGGGGACTTATAAAAGGCGTGGTGACCAATCCGCTCATTATCGGCACAATGATTGGGCTTGTGTTTTTCTTTTTTGATTTGCGCTTGCCAAAAATTCTGGAAAACTCTGTGCGAGATGTTTCTGCCATTGCAACGCCCCTTGCCATTATTGCTTTGGGTGCGGAATTTGCCTTCGGCGGTGTCAAAGGAAACGGAAAGGAAATTGCCGTTGTGGTGTTGTCTCGTTTGGTTTTTGTGCCGCTTCTTTTCATTCCCCCTGCCATTGCCATGGGAATTTCGGGTGAATCCTTGGCTTGCCTGCTGATTACCTTTGGCGGCCCTATTGCCGTGTCGAGCTTTTCTATGTCCCAGCAAATGGGCGGTGATGAGAATCTTTCGGCACAGACGATTATCGCCTCCTCGGCGCTTTGTCTGCTTACATTATTTTTATGGATTTTCACACTCAGTAGTATAGGTTTGTTTTAAAAGGGGTATAAAATGCAGTATCAATTAACGAATGAAGCTTTGACTTATTTTAAAAATGCAGAAGAGGAAACGGTTGCTTTGATTGAAGCTTTGTGCCGTATTCCCGCACCATCGCATCATGAAGAGGCTCGTGCCGACTTTTGCAAGGCATGGCTTGAAAATATCGGTGCAGAAGGTGTTGTAATCGATGAAGCAAAAAATGTGCTGTTTCCCATGGGGTGCGAAGGAAAAGATGATATTGTGCTTTTTCTGGCACACACCGACACGGTGTTTCCGGATCGTGCACCAATGCCGGTAAAAAAAGACGATGATTATATTTATGCTCCGGGGGTAGGGGACGATACGACTTGCCTTGCTATGCTGATGATGGCTGCAAAATACGCAGTCACACATCAGCTTTCGCCTTCTTGCGGCATTCTTTTTGCCGCAAATTCCTGCGAGGAGGGCTTGGGCAATCTCAAGGGCATACGGCAAATTATGAAAACCTACGCCGGAAGAATCAAAAAAGTGTATGCCTTTGATGCGCAGTATACGTCTATTGTAAATCAAACCGTAGGTTCGCACCGCTATGAGATTACGGTGAAAACCGAGGGCGGACATTCTTTCGGAGATTTCGGCAATCAAAATGCTATTCATGTGGCATCGCAGATGGTATGCCGACTGTATGAAGCACAGCTTCCCCAAAAGGAGAATACGAAAACTACATACAATGTAGGGGAAATCCGTGGCGGCACTTCCGTGAATACGATAGCGGAAGAAGCAAGCTTTTTATATGAATACCGCTCCGATGATGCAGAGTGCCTTGCCGCCATGCAAGATCATTTCAACAAAGAAATTGAAAATGCAAGACAGACAGGAGCGGATATCTCTGTGACCATGGTGGGAGATCGCCCCTGCGGCGGCAATGTGGATCAAGAAGCGTTATCCTCTATGGTCAATCGTGTGGCGGACATTTACAAAAGATATACGGGGATGCCTTTTTGGTGCGCCTGTGGCTCCACGGATTGCAATATTCCGATGGCTTTGGGCATTCCTGCCATTGCCGTGGGCACATACTTGGGTGATGGGGCACACACAAGGGAAGAAAAAGTACTTCTCAAAAGTATTCCCGTGGGGCTGAAAATCGTGGCGGAATTGATTCTTGGCTATTTCAAATAAAAGAAAGGAAAATGAAAATGATTAAGCACGTGATTTTATGGACACTGAAAAGTGAATTTTCCGCAGAGGAAAAACAAGAAATCAAAAAGAATATCAAAAGAGAGCTGGAAGGCTTAATGGGAAAAATACCGGGACTTTTGTCCATTGAGGTCAATATCGAAGGGCTTAAAAGCTCCACGGCAGATTTGATGCTGGATTCTTCTTTTGAAAGCGAGGCTGCCTTGAAAGCCTATGCCGTGCATCCGGCGCATGTTTTTGTTGCCGACACCTTTGTGCGCCCTTATACGCAGACAAGAAGCTGCCTGGATTATGAAATTTTCACATAATTTCATGCCATTTTGCCATGGCGTTTATGGATAATTTAGTGGTATAATGGCAAAAAAGCAAAAAGGAAGTGCAGAGGATGAAAAAGAAAATTTGGACTTTGCTGATATGTCTGTGTCTGCTGTGTGGGACAGTGTGTTCCGTCATGGCACGCGACATTATGCCGGATACTTGGGTTTTAACTGATGATTTGGGAAGGAGTGCCGGTACCAACGGTTCGGTAGGAAATTTAAATACTTCCCGTCAAGTCGGTATTTTCTATTTCCTTTGGCATCAATCTCTGGAAGGAACTTTGTATGACCATCACCGCGCCTATATGCAAGGCGGCGTCGATAAAGTGTGGGCTGTCATGCAATTGGGACCGAAAGGGTACGCACACTATTGGAGCGAGCCCTATTTCGGCTATTATTCCACGGAAGACGATTGGATTATCCGCAAGCACATCCAGCTTTTGACGGATGCCGGCATTGATTTTTTGTATTTTGATACTTCCAACGGCGAGCTTTATGCCCACTCAGTAGAAAAAATCCTGAATTTACTGATGCAAATGAAGGAAGAAGGGGCAGATGTTCCGAAGGTTTGCTTTTTATTGGGCGACACGGCACCTTTAATTGATCTGACGTATACAGAGGCTTGGGAAAAGTTTTATAACAGCACGAAATATGATGAGCTGTGGTTCAAATGGGAAGGAAAGCCATTGATTTTCATGCGCACCAATGAGCTGAATTCCAAATATGCAGATAAAGTGTCAAATTTCACCATTCGCGGTTCATGGACCGGCAGTAGCTGGTACGGCAACGGCAACGGCAAGTGGCCGTGGATTTATGATTATCCGCAAGCTGTCGGCAAAAGCCCGTCGGGCGCAACGGAGCAGGTTATTGTTTCCTGCGGCTTCCATGCCAATTCCAGCAAGGGCAGAAGCTATCATGCTGGACGACAGCCTTCCGACGGATTGGGTGCTTTTGAGTTCCAGTTGGGGACAACGATACAGGGTCTTGCCTTTGCGGAGCAGTGGAGCCGCGTCATGCAAGTTAAGCCGCCGGTGGTTATGATTACCGGTTGGAATGAATGGTGGGCAGGGCGCTGGGAGGATGCGGCCCACAATCAAAAAATTGCCAACACCTATATTTGCGACAGAAACGATCCTGTGAAGCGTCATTATTTTGTTGACTGCTTCAATCCCGAGTTCTCCCGTGACGTTGAAATGTCAAAGCATGGTATTCGGGATAACTACTATAATCAAATGGTTCAGCTCATCCGTACCTACAAGGGTGCTCGTCCGATTCCCGAAGGAAACGGCGCCCGAACACCTGAAACACTTTCTGACTGGAGCCAAGTGACCCCGGCGCATTTGGATGACCTTTATGACACAACGCATCGTTATTTCCGAATGAATGCAGAAAAAGATCCCGACAGGGAAGAAGATGAGTTTTATACCGAGGTTGAAGGTATGGGTTACTATCAAAACTATACCGGAAGAAACGATATTGATACTTGCAAGGTTACTCGTGACAAAGATTTTGTTTATTTCTATGTTTCCACCCGGGAAGCTATGACCGCTATGACCGAATCCGACTGGCTGACACTCTTCATCGATGCGGATGCCGCCTTTGGCTCCGGTTGGTATGGCTATGACTTCATGGTTGGTCGCAAAAATATTCCCGGAAACCGCCTGGTCAGTGTGGAAGCCTGCAACGGCAGTTGGTCTTGGCGTCATATAGGCTATACTGACGTTCAGATGCTGTCGGATAAAGAAGTCGTCCTTGCAATTCCCAGAGAGTGGCTGGGCTTTAGAAATCACGGAAAAGTCACCTTTGACTATAAGTGGGCTGACCATATTCAGTATGATCCGGAAGGCGGCATGGACATCATGCAGTTCTATGATCGTGGCGACGTTGCGCCGAACAGCCGCTTCAATTACCGCTACTATGCTGAATTCCCGGCATACACGGAAGGCGTGAGAACCTGGACAGACCTCAGTGTAGATATCGCCGAATATCCTAATGTGACAGCTTGGCTTTTGGGTAAGCTTTCCGTTTCTGTTGAAGGTCTTGCGAAAATTGAGTATACATCCTATCTTGACCGCGGTGAAATCAAAGATGGTGTGTATGTTCCGTATCTGGCACTGGGTGCATACCGTGATGAAACGGTTTATCGCGGCTATGATGAAACCGGCAAGCTTTTGGTTGTCGGTAAAATTGCGCTGTGCAATGAAGAAAATCCGGAGCTTGTAAGCTTCAAAAACGTGAATAATCAGAGTTTTGTGGTCAATTATAAGACCAATGAAGCAACGCTGACAGTGCCTTACAACACCCGATTCTGGGATGTAACGCTCATCAGCAATGCTTCCGGCACGGTAACGATTGATGGAAAACCGGTAGATGGCAACACGCTGTTCTACTTTATGGATCAAAACACCAATATTCCGCTGGTGTACACGAAAGACGGCGAATCGGTGACATATGCTCTTTCCGTTGTCCGTTCCGATGCACCGACATCGGTGGTCAACGAGCTGTATTCCTATATCGGCACACAGCTGCCCGGCAACAATGACTTGTGGAAATTGCAGATTGGTAGCTTTACGGTTGCGGAACAATTCGGTGTCACATCGCTGACAGCCAATGGACTCAATCAAAATAATTTGATAGCACTGAAAAATACCTTCTCAACGCCGTACACCATGACTTGCAATTTGACCACACCGGATATGAAGAAGCAAGCCCATTTGATGTCCTTTTATAACCTGAGAAGCAACAGCAATTATGCGTTCCCCACAGAATACAGAGGCATTTGGTTCGGTGTGTTTGAAAATAAAATTTGTCTTTTGATTAAAAACACCGACTTTTTATCCATGGACCAATACTCGATTGCAACCATTCCGAATGCGGTAGATATATCGAGCAAATTTGGTGGTTTTAAAGTATATGATGATGGAGAAACAATCACGATCTCCGTTCTGACAACGGAAGATACGTATGAAACTGCTTTCACTATCTCCGGTATTACGTCCTCCGGTTTTACCTACACAAATGCTATAACCGAAGAAACAGGCAAGGGCGTGGTTCGCCCCGGCAGTATTTCTCTGGCAGGCGGTTATATGAGTGTATTCCGTCACAGCGGCGCTAATGTGTCGTGGAGCAATATCAATATTGAAACAGCATTTAAGCCTGTAGAAGTGGGTATTGCACTTTCGTCGATTCTTGATTCCGAGACCGGCAGAGAAATCTCCAATGCCGCTTCTATTGACAACACGAAGAACACGGTTCACATCACGGTAGCACCCGGCACGGATCTGTCTTCTGTTCGTTTGATGCTGATCCCGACGGTTGCAGGTAATACGATTATTCGTCTTAATAATAAAATCTATCAGGGCGCACCGGTTGATTTGAGTAAGCTTTCCGGCAGAATTCTCTTTATCGGTGGCGGTAAAACAAAGACGTACAACTTGACCATTGCCCACGGTGTATCGCCTCGTTTTGAATTGTCAGGTACGGCATCCTACATAACAAATGTAGACAATGAACAAAACACAATCACGATTTCTGTAGGTCAGGATTTTGATTTATCATCCTTGTATTTCAATGTGATTTCCGCAGGGAAAATGAAAATTGACGGACAGGACACCCAAATTACATGGTTTGATTTCAATGATGCATTGGAAGGCCATGAAGTGGTATACACCGAAAATGGGGAATCGAAGACCTATCGATTGTCGTTTGTTCGCTCCGAACCGAGCGTTCAGTATGTACGAGAGCTTGTGTCTGCCTATAACGGTGCAGATGCTCTCCCGGCAGATAAATGGGTTCCTATGTACGCCGGTGCCTTTGTCACAAATGTAGAACGATTCGAAAAACAAACGCTTTCCTTCAATGATCCTCAAAATCATCATCTTTTGACCTCTAAGGGCAGAATTGCATCGCCCTACGTTATGGAATACGAAGTTTCCGTGCAGACACCGGAAGATATCCTTATGTTGGGTTCTTTCTTGAACTTGCGGAGTGTTTCGAATACGGATTATCCGACCGATGGTGCCGGCATTTGGTTCAATGTGAAAGACTCCTCCGTATACTTGTATAAGAATCCCACGGATTTGAATAATCCGGCCAATTATTCCAAGGCAACCGTGCCCGGTATGCCTGCGGTTGATACTTCGTTTATGACCATTCGTGTGGAGGATTCCGGAAGCGATATCACGCTCTATGCAGAAACAGAAGAAAACTGCTTTGTCAAGCTGTTCCGTATTTACAATATCGGGAATTCCACATACAGCTTTGATAACTGCATCACCGGTGAATCCGGCGTAAGTAATGTCAAAGTGGGTTCGATGGCAAGAGATGGGTATATCAACTTCTTCTCTCATATACCTTCCATTTCTTATATCCCATACATTAATTTCTATGAGTTGACGGATTTTACCGACGGTGGTCTTGGTACCTTTTCTTTGTATGATGCACAGGGTAATACCGTAACAACGAATGTAGAAATTAACAACACAGAATATCCTTATACAATCAAAGCCTATGTGGCACAGGGTACAGACGTTGCGGCACTTTCTGCCAAGTACACGCCTACGACCGATAAGGGGGTTCTGAAGCTGGGTGGCAAAGACTGCTACGGCACACTGTTTGACGCATCGAATGATGTTCAGCTCATTTACAATGATGCTTCGATTGGTAAGGTTTACACCTTATCGGTGGAAGAAGAAACGTATACAAGCGATACCGTGGCGGAAAAGGAACTGGTAAAATTCCGATTCACTGCACCGGATAAGAAAACAGGCGACAGCGTGGCATTTGTCATCGCTTTCTATGACGAGGACGGCCGCATGATTTCAGCATATCCTTCGCTTCGTTCCGTAAACGAAGATGCGAATGTGTTTACTGCATTTATGGCAAGCAAAAAGCCGAAAAATGCTGTTACGGCACGCGCATTTCTGTGGGATGGCTTTGAAACGATTTCCGATACGATAACATTGTTTGAATAAATTTTAAAAAACTTGCAGGCTTTATTGTCTGCAAGTTTTTTTGTGGAGAATTATGGATTTTTAATTTACAATTGATTACAAGTGTGCTATAATGTATGCAATTATGAAAAAAAGGGGCGATAATGATGCCAAATCCAAAGGAAAAACCACTGGAGCATATGGTAGAAGGGTACAGCTATACGTCAATTTTTCGACGTGTTGCCTTTGTTGGCGACAGTCTTTCCTCCGGTGAATTTGAAACCTTTGATAAGAAGGGAGAACGCCGCGGCTATTACGATATGTTTCCCTATTCCTGGGGGCAATTTATGGCACGCAAGAACGGCTTTGAAGCATATAATTTCTCCCGCGGCGGTATGACAGCCAGAGAATATATGGAAAGCTTTGCGGAGAATAGCGGATTCTGGGATAAAGAAAAAGCATGTCAAGCCTATGTGATTGCCCTCGGCGTGAACGATGTGTACAACATGAATATGGAAGTAGGCGATATTTCCGATATCGATGAAGATTACCGAAAAAACAAGCCGACTTTTTTAGGCTATTATGCCCAAATTGTTGCTCGATACAAAGAGATTTGCCCCGATGCCAAATTCTTTTTTGTGACAACACCTAAAGAAAAGCCGGACACGCAGGATGCCAAGGCAAGAGCAATCCGTGATGCGCTGTATGCATTGGCAGACTATTTTGAAAACGCCTATGTAATCGATTTATATACCTATGCACCGGTATACGATGAAGCATTCCGTGAAACTTATTTTCTCTACGGGCATTTAAGCCCTGCCGGTTATATGCTGACGGCACAGCTTGTGGATTCTTATATCGATTATATCATTCGTCATAATCCTATGGATTTTAAATTTGTCGGCTTTATCGGCACGGATATTCCATACAAATTTGATTGATTGAAAGATGGAGTATACATTATGAAAATATCAACTGAAATAGGATCTGCGGCACGGCGAATCGGCGAAGAAAAAGCCATTGCATATGTTGCCAAAGCAGGCTTTGATGCTTGGGATTTTTCGATGTTTGGGATGTGCCGCTATGATTGGGCGACCCAAAGCCTTTTGCCGAACGAGCACCCCTTGGCAGGGGAGAATTATATTGCTTTTGCAAGAAAACTTCGCAAAATCGGAGAAGACCACGGCATATACTGCAATCAATCCCATGCCCCGTTTCCCGTGAGCTGCAAGGGAATCTATGACAGCTTAAAGCGTGCCATCGAATGTACGGCAGAAGCCGGCGGAAAGATTTGCATTATTCATCCGAATAACAACAAATCGGCAGAAGAAAATGCCGAGATGTACCACGAGCTGTTGCCCTTTGCCAAAGACCACGGCGTGAAAATTGCCACGGAAAACATGTGGAACTGGGACAACGAAAAGGATCAGTCCTCCTTTGCCGCTTGTGCAACGCCACAAAGTTTTAAAGAGCATATCGATATTATGCACGACGATTTTATGGTAGCATGTCTGGATATCGGACACGCAGAAATGCGCGGCGTGAACACTTCGGCAGTCGAGATGATTCATGCGCTGGGGCATCGCTTGCAGGCGCTGCATCTGCACGATAACGACAAGTGGCACGACTTGCATCAGCTTCCTTTTGTGGGGCAGATTGATTTTACGGCGGTTGTGCAGGCACTCAAAGACATTGGCTACCAAGGCGAGTTCACATTGGAAGCGGATGCACATCTGAATGGTTTTTCGGAAGATGATATATTCACGGGTTTCAAAGAGATGGCAAAGACGGCGCGGAAGCTTGCCGCTATGTTTGAGGAGTGAAAAAATGAGTGTATTTATATCCACACTGAATCAGACGGCCGTTTTGATTTCTTTTATTCTGATTGGCTTTGTGTTGAAAAAGGCAAAAAAATTGCCCGATAATACCTCCGTGGTGTTGGCACGATTGGAAAATATGCTTTTTGTGCCGGCACTGGTGATGGGTACTTTTATTGAAAAATTCACATTGTCCGAGATTGGACGGTTCGGGAAGCTTTTCGGCATCAGTTTTATCATGATTGGCATCATGATGCCCGTGGCGGTTCTTCTTTCCAAGCTTCTGACAAAAGATAAATACGAACAGAACATTTTTACCTATGGGCTTGCTTTTTCCAATTTTGGCTTTGTGGGCAATGCGGTTGTGCAAGCAGTTTTTCCGGAGATTTTTTTGGAATATATG